>DASYSE010000093.1:0-56099 GCA_036003705.1 Actinomycetes bacterium
TTCAGCGCTCTGGCTATCTGGCGAGCGGATTGCCCATCCAGGAAGTCCAGCACGATGCGCCGGACGATGGGTGCCTCGTCAGGGTGCGGGGTCAGCCTGCCGTCGACGACCAGGTACCCATAGGGGTGCCTGCCGGTCCACTTGCCCTTGAGGCGGCAGCCCTCACGCCATGTCTCGATGCGCCACGAGAGCATGTTCGCCTCATCACGCGCCTGCTCGGACAGGAAGGCAATGATGGCGCGGCTTGCCGGCTGGGAGCTGTCCAGGTTGCCCTTGTTGAAGATGATCCGGCCCCCGACGGCATCGACGGCGTCCAGCATCTCCCCGACGTGGCGCATCCCCAGCCGCGACAGCCGGTCCACCGACGAAACCAGCAGCGCCTCGACCGCCTTCTCCTTGACGACGGCGTTGATGCCTCGCTCCAGCTCGCGGCGGGTGATGGGCTTGCTGGCGCTCTTGCCGGGTTCGGAGAAGTCGTAGCCGGGCTTGAGCTTCAGCCCGAAGGCGCGCGCGGTTTGGCGGTTGAGCCGCTGCTGGTTCTCGGAGCTGTCCTGCTGGATGTCGGTCCGGACCAACGAGGTGCGATCCAAGGCAGCGGCCCATCCCTTGGCTGGGTGTTCCTTCCTGGGTGGCATGTCCCCTCCCTGCTGATGCCGCAGGTCAGGGTCATAGGATAAACGTTCCGCTCAGAATAGCAGTAGCGCTCCGGGTTGCGGCTCCGGCGGTTGTAGCGGGGGCGGTGGAGCTGGATCAGCCGGACCTCGCGGACGCTGGCCTCCAGCTCGGTCGCGCAGGGCTGGTGGTCGATGACGGCCAGCTCGCGCAGCAGGTCGGCGACCTTGGCCCGCCCGTCGCCGGAGAAGTAGCTCCGCACCCGGGTCCTGAGGTCCTTGGCCTTGCCGACGTACAGGACCCGCCCGGCGACGTCGCGGAACAGGTAGACGCCAGGACAGCGGGGGAGGCGGTCGGCCAGGTGGACCTTCTTGAAGCTGGCTCCGGCCTTGGCCGATGGGAACTGGATCAGGTCCTCCAGGGCGAGCACGCCGAAGGAACCCGCTCGCTCGAGCAGGCCGTGGAAGACGTCGACGGTGGCCCTGGCATCGGTCAGGGCCCGGTGGCAGGGGGCGACCGAGGCGCCGAGGTAGGCGGCCAGCGTGGCCAGGCGGACGTTGGGCACCTCGTCGCGGGGCAGCAGCTTGCGGGCCAGCCTGGCGGTGCAGACGACCCGGTTGGCCAGCCGCCGGTAGCCGTGCCGCTCCAGGTTGGCCTGGACGAAGCGCCAGTCGAAGGAGGCGTTGTGGGCGACCAGCACCGATGCGCCGAGGAACTCGAGCAGGCAGGGGAGCACGACCTCGATCGGCTCGGCGTCGGCCACCATCCGGTCGGTGATGCCGGTCAGGGCGCTGATCAGCGGCGGGATGGGGACCTCGGGGTCGACCAGGGTGTGGAAGGTGCCGAGCACCTCGCCGCCGCGGACCTTGACGGCGCCGACCTCGGTGATCCGGTCGTTGGCGGGCGACCCGCCGGTGGTCTCCAGGTCCAGCACCACGAACTGGACGTCGAGCAGGGGCGCTCCGAGGTCGTCGAGGCGTCCCTGGATGGCGACGGGCGCGGCGGGCATCCCGGCCGGTTCCTTTCGTCCGCTCTGGGCTGTCGCCGCCAGACGCTAGACGAACAGGTGTTCGAGGTCAAGCACCAGGACACGGTCTGGGGACGCGGGAGGCCGACGGTGGTGGGCTGTCCCCGGATCTCAGGCGCGGCGGGCCAGGACGGCCGCGCCCAGGCCGAGCAGCAGGAACCCGAGCGCGGCGGCCGCCGCCAGCCGCTCGGGCACGGCCAGGGCCAGCACCGTCGCGGCGGCCAGGCAGCAGAAGAACAGCGGCCCGGCGGCGGCCCGCACCAGCACGTCGGGGAAGGCGGGGGCCGGGAGCTGGCCGCGGCGCATGACCCGCCGGACGGCCAGGGCGATGTCCAGCCGGCCGGCCGCCGATGCCTCGACCACCAGCCGCCGCCAGAACACCACCGGCCCGGACGCCCGCTCCAGCCCGGCCAGCAGGGCCCGCACCCCGGCCAGGTCGCCGAGGCGCAGCAGGGCGGTGGCGCGGATGGCCAGGGCGGCGCCGCCGTCGGCCTGGTCGGCCCGGCCGGCCAGCTCCTCGGCCAGTGTCGGGTCGCCGGCGGTGAGGGCGACGGCGGCGCAGCGGGCCAGGTGCTCGCCACCGACGGCCGGGTGGCTGGCCGCCCGGTGGGCGTGGGCGAGGGCCAGCTCCGGCGCAAGGAATCCTGGCAGCAGGTAGGCGGCGGCGAGCAGGCTCAGCGCTTCGGCGCCGCGTTCGGGGTCGTCGGCGGCCCGGGTGAAGCAGGCGATCGCCTCGCGGACCCGGCCGGTGGCCACGTGCTGGCGACCGGCTTCGACCAGCTCGTGCGCTCCCACCGCGCACCTCCTACCTGTCGGCCACCGCGATGGCCGCGGTGATCGCAATCGTAAGCGAAAGGGGGGGTGGCGCGGCAGGGGGGCAAACCGGACGCCGGGGCCGTTCGCCCCTACTTCAGGCGCGGGACGACTCGGCCAGGGCCCGGACCTCGTCGGGGGTGGTGGCGATCGCCACCACCGCCCGCGGGTCGATGCGGCGGATCAGCCCCTCGAGCACCCTGCCCGGCCCGAGCTCGACGTAGCTGGTGGTGCCGAGCTCGCGGAGCCGCTCCACGCAGCTGGTCCAGTCGACCGGGGAGGTGAGCTGGCGGGCCAGGAGCCGCCCGGCCCGGCGGCCGCTGCGGACCACCCTGGCCTTGGCGTTGGACACCAGCGGCACCTCGAGCCGGCGCAGGTCGATGCGGTCCAGCGCCTCCTGGAAGGGGCGCTTGGCCGCGTTCATGAGCGGGGTGTGGAAGCCGCCACCGATGGGCAGGGTCAGCACCCGCTTGGCCCCGGCGGCAAGGGCCCGCCTGGCCGTCTCCTCGACCGCCTCCGACTCGCCGGAGATCACCACCTGGCCGGGAGCGTTGGAGTTGGCCAGGAACACCTTGCCGACCTGGCGCCGGACGGTGCGGCAGAGCTGGCCGACGGTCTTGTCGGGCAGGCCGAGGACGACCCGCATGACCCCGGCGCCGCCGGCCTGGTGGGCGAGCTCGGCTCGGCGCACCACCAGCTCGAGACCCTGCTCGAAGCTGACTCCGCCGGCCGCGAACAGGGCGGCGTACTCGCCAAGGGAGTGGCCGGCGACCAGGTCGGGTCGCAGGCCTTCGTCGGTGGCCAGGATGTGGCAGGCGGCGGAGTGGACGTAGATCGCCGGCTGGGCCTTGCGGGTGTCGGTCAGGGCGGCGGCGCCGGACTCCAGCACCTCGATCACATCCCAGCCGAGGATCTCGGACGCGCGGGCGAAGGGCCGGCCGGCCGGGTCGTCGGCCCATGGGGTACCGCTGCCATCGGCGATGCGGCCCTGGCCTGGGAAGGTGAAAGCGATCTTGTCCACGGCGCGATGGTACCGAAGAAGCGGCGAAAACAAATAACCGGTGCCTGCGTCCCTTTCCCGGCTGCCCCGGTTACCCTGGACGACGACCTCGTCCAGGCTCGCCCAGGAGGATCCGTGCTCGACCACCTGCCCGGCCGCGGCGAGCGGCTGCGCTGCGCCGCCTGCGGCAACCTGACCCGCTTCGACGTCGTGGCCAGCCGGCGCACGGCCGCCTTCTGGCACTACACCGTTGCCGGTGCGCTCACCATCGAGGAGGAGCGCGACCTGGCCGTGACCGCCGAGGAGGTCCGCTGCCGCTGGTGCGGCTCGGCCGGCGACGTCCAGGTCGTCCCCGCCATCGGCGAGCCGACCGCGGCCGAGCGGTGAGGGGGCGGCCGGTGCCGACGGCGGAGCCGGAAGCCGCTGGGGCGGCCGGAGCGGCCGGGGCGGCTGGGGCGGCCGGGGCGGCCGGGCAGGTGGTCGGGGCGGGCGGAGCGGCTGGGGCGGCTGGGGCGGCCGGGCCGGGGCCGCTGCCCGAGCTCCCCGAGGCGCTGCTGGTCGGGTACCTGGACGCGGCGCTGGCCACCGTGCGGGCCGCTGACCAGAGCGAGCTGCCGGGACCGCTACGCCAGTACCAGACCTGGACGCCCAAGCGGCTGCGCCACCCGAGGGTCCTCGGGCTCGTCCGCCGAACTCTCGACCTCGACCAGAGCTTTAGAGAAGCGGTGGACGAGCGGGTGCTCGACGAGGAGGAGGCGCTGGCCAGGCTGCTGCGTGCCGGCCGCCACGCCGAGGCGCTGGCCAGCGGCGAGACGCCGGAGGCGGTGGCCAGGGTCGGGCTGGCCCTCGGCAGGTCCGGGGAGCCCGCGGTGCAGGCGGCGGTGGCCGCGGCCGCGACCAGCCAGGCGAGGGCCGAGGCGGCCGCTGTCCGGTCGGCGCTGGCCGGCGCCGAGAGCGAGCTGGACACGGCGAGGGAGCGGGCCGAGGCCGAGGCGGCCACCGCCCGCGCGGCCCGCGAGGAGCTGCGGGCCGCGCGAGAGGAGCTTCGCCGGGCCGAGCGGGAGCGGAGGACGCTGGCCGACAGGGTGGAGAGCCTGGAACGGGAGCTGACCAGGTCCGCGGCCGCGCTGCGTGCGGCCAAGGGCGAGGCCGCGGCCGAGCAGCGCCGGCTCGGCGGGCGGGTGGCCGAGCTGCAGGCCCGCCTGGCCGAGTCGCAGCGCAACTACCGGACCCTGCGCCGCTCCGCCGGGCAGGTCGACCCGGTGGTGGCCGAGGCGGTCGGCGCCCTCGAGCGTGACCTCGACGCCCTGCGCCGGGCCACCGGGCTGGCCGACGACGACGGCAGGGGCCGCGGGCTCGGCGGCGCCCAGGGGGCCGCGGCCGGGAAGCCGGGAGGCGCCGGCCCGGCCCGCCGGCCGGAGCGGCGCTCGCCCCTGCCGGTCCCCGGGGGCCGGGGCGCCGACGACCCCGAGACGCTGGCCGCCTGGATGGGCAGCGACGGCGTGCTGGTCCTGGTCGACGGCTACAACGTCACCAAGCACCCGCTCGGGTTCCCCGACCAGGGGCTGGAGGACCAGCGCACCCTGCTGCTCGACCTGTGTCGGCGGCTGGCGCGCCGGTTCGGGGCGGCGATCACGGTGGTGTTCGACGGCGGAACGGTGGGACCGCTCCCGACGCGGCTGCCGCTCGGGCCGGTCGAGGTGGTGTTCACCGACGCCGGTCGCACCGCCGACGACGAGATCGTGGTCAGAGCCAACGCGACCCCACCCGAGCGCCCGGTGGTGGTGGTCAGCTCCGACAACGAGCTCCGCGACCGGGTCACCGCCCTCGGCGCCACCGTCACCCGATCCCCGGCCCTCCTCGGCCTGGCCACCGCCCGCTAGGCGAGGACTGGACGGCGCAGGGCCGTTCGGGTCGGGCCCGTTCCCTGGGGCGGGGGGCGACAGGGAGGCGGGGGCGTTCCCGTGGGGCGGGGGGCGACAGGGAGGCGGGGGCGTTCCCGCGGGGCGGGGGCGACTGGGAGGCGGGGGCGTTGGCGGCGGGCCCGGCTCGACCCCGAACCGTTCAGGAGGCGCGGGCGGCGCCGTCGCGGCGCCGGTGGGCGACCAGCCGGGGCTCGAGGCCGTGGGCGGTGAGGGCGTCGAACGCCCCCTGGAGGTCAGGATCCAGGTCGGCGGCGGCCCGGCCGGCGTCGTTGCCGAGGCGAACGACCCGGGCGTTGCGCTCGCCGAGGAAGAACTCGACCAGGCAGTCCCGGCACTCGGTCCCGCCGGGGCAGTCGTCGCAGCTGATCCGCAGTGGCTCCTCGCGTCCCATGTGAAGGTTCCCTCTCTGGTGCCGTCGGGGTCCGGCAGGTCGAGAGCACCCTACCCGGGGGGTGTGACAACCATGCCGGCCACCCGACCCGGCCGCCTCGGCGCGTCTGGGGAACTTGCACGCTGGTTTCCACTTCGTTACCGTGCGGCGGCCGCATCCCCCCGTGCGGCGACAACTACCTGTGCAGGTCACGCGGGATCGACCGGAGCGACAACGTGGGGGGCCGGCCGCCCCTCGGTTGCTCCGGCCGACAGGCTACGGCCCCCGCTTCCCCCGGGTGGGGGCCGTAGCCGCCCTTACCGGGCGATGACCCTGCGGCACCCGTCCTTCGGCGGTTCCGCCCGATACCATGACCTCTGATGGATCCCACCGACCCGGGCGGCCGGCCGCCCCTGCCCGAGCGCCCAGCGCCGCCCCAGCCCGCCTGGCCGCCGCCGCCGGCCGCGCCGTCGCCGGGCTGGAGCCAGCCACCCGGGTCGGTCCCGCCAACCGGCCCGCCGTTCCTGGGCCAGCCGCCCCCATCGTCTGGTCGAGCGGGATGGGGGGACCCGGCCGGACCACCCGGGTGGGGGCCGCCCGCCCCGCCGCCCCGGCACGGGCGCCGGGTCGGGTGGATCCTTGCCGCCGTCGCGGCGCTGCTGGCGGTCGCCCTGGTCGCCACCGTGCTGGTCCTGCGGCCAGGCGTCCAGGTCGGGTCGCCGCCGCAGGCCCTGCGGCAACGGCCGGCGATCAAGCTCCCGCCCGACCCGCGGGCCGAGGTCCCCCGGCTGCTGGCCAAGCGGGCCAAGGCCCTGCTCGGCGGTGACCGGGCGGGCTTCCTGGCCACCGTCGACCGGCGCCGCAAGCGCTACTACCAGTCCCAGGCGACGCTGTTCGCCCGCATGCGGACGGTGCCGTTCTCGACCTTCTCCTATCGGGTGACCGACCCGCGCGACCACGCCGGCCCGACGGTGGACCGCCGCTACGCCGACCCGGTCTACCTGCCCCAGGTCGAGGCCAGGTACCGGTTCAGGGGCCAGGACGCCAGCCCGGTGCTGACCCGCTACTTCTACACCTTCGTGCTGACCCGCTCCGGTTGGCGCATCGCCAACCAGGGCGAGGCCGGGCCCCGCGGCCGTGGCGACGTCGAGATCTGGGATGCGGGCCCGGTGAAGACCCTGCGCAGCGCCCGCACCCTGATCGTCCACCACCCCGGCGACGAGGAACTGGCCGTGCGGTTGCTGCGGGTGGCCGAGCGCGCCTACGGCCAGGTCGGAGCCGCCTGGACCGGCCGCTGGGAACGCAAGGCGGTGATCCTGGTCCCCCGCGACCAGGACGAGGCCGAGCGGCTGGTCGGGGCCCGGGACCTGTCGCGGGTGGCCGCCGTCGCCTCCTCCTCGGTCGAGTCAGGTGCCGCCGAGCGGGTGCTCGGCAACCGGATCGTGGTCAACTCGACCAACGTGGTCCGCTACAACGACCTCAACCTCCAGATCCTGATCACCCACGAGCTGACCCACGTGGCCACCCGCACCCTCGGCGACGGCGTGCCGTTGCTGCTGGTCGAGGGGTTCGCCGACTGGGCGGCGCTGGAGCCGATCGGCTTCCCGTTCCGCGACACCCGTCCGGTCCTGGCCAAGTGGGTCCGCCAAGGCCGGTTCGACGGCGCCCTGCCCAGCGACCACGAGTTCCGCGGCCGGGACGCCTCGGTCGCCTACGACGAGGGGTCGGCGTTCTGCCTGTGGGTGGCCGAGACCTACGGCGTGCGCAAGCTGCGCGCCCTCTACAGCGAGTTCGCCGGGTCGAGGCCCCCGACCACCACCGAGCTGGACCGCGGTTTCCGGCATGTGCTCGGGATCTCCCGCAGGACCGCCGAAGGCCGCTGGGCCGCATGGGTGCGCGACCGGTTGTGATCGGCGTCCCCAGGCCGCCGGCGGCCGACCCGCTGGAGGCGTTCTCCGAGGACGAGGTGGCCGCCTGCGTCGGCTATGCCAAGCCTCGCCAGCGCTGGGGGCTGGCCGGCTACGGCGCCGACCTGGCCGTGCTCGCCGGCCTGGCCCTCACCGGCCCGGGTCGCACCCTGGTCCGGTGGGTGGCCGGGCTGATGGGTGGTCCTGCGCCCGGGCGGGTGGCCCTGGCCGCCGTGACCGTGCTGGCCGTCCGGGCCGGTGTCGAGCTGCCCTTCTCGGTGCGGGCCTTCCGCCAGGACACCCGGGCCGGCCTGGCCACCCAGCGCCTCGGCGGCTTCCTGCGCGACTGGGTCAAGAGACGGACGGTCGGCCTGGTCCTGACCGTGCTGCCGCTGGTCGGGCTGGTCATGGCCGCCCGCTGGCGGCCGCCCGGCTGGCCATGGGTGGCCGCGGCGGCCGCGGTCCTGCTGGTCGGCGCCCTGGCGCTGCTGGGACCGGTGCTGATCGAGCCGCTGTTCAACCGCTTCACTCCCCTGGAACCCGGGCCGCTGCGGACCCGGCTGCTCGACCTGGCTGCGACCATGCGGGTGCCGGTCGGCGACGTGCTGGTGGCCGACGCCAGCCGCCGTACCACCCGGGTCAACGCCTACGTCTCCGGGCTCGGCCGCACCCGCCGGGTGGTCGTCTACGACACCCTGCTGGCGGCGGCGGTCCCGGGGTCGCCAGGCGGCGCCGACGAGGTGGCGCTGGTCATCGCCCACGAGCTGGCCCATGTCCGCCACCGGGACGTGGTCTGGGGCACGGTCGGGGCGGCGGCGCTGGCCGCGGCCGCGGTGCTGGCGGGCGTCGTCGTGTTCGACCTCGACCAGGTCCAGCGCCTGCTCGGCGTGACCGGGCTCGGCGACCCCCTGGCCGCGCCCGGCCTGCTGCTGCTGGCCGCCCTCGGCGGGCTGCTGGCCGCGCCGGCGGCCAGCGCGGTCAGTCGCTGGGCCGAGGCGCGGGCCGACTGGTTGTCGCTGGAGGTGACCCGCGACCCGGTCACCGCGGTCGCCGTCGAGCGCCGCCTCGCCCTGGAGAACCGGGCCGACCTGCGCCCCAACCCCTTGATGCTGGCGATGTTCGCCAGCCACCCGAGCACCATGGCCCGAATCGCCCAGACACGGCTGTGGGCAGAACGGCACCCAGGCTGAATGGAGCAATGGATGCGATCCCGCCGGATTCCGACGTGCTCCAGAACGTCGGCCGGGCCTCGGCGTCGCAGGCGGCAGGCTCGAACCGTGGCGGGCGCTGGCGGCTGCGCGCCGGGCGGACCTGGACGGCGTTCTAGAATGCGCCGGCCGTGAACCTGCTGCTCGTCACCAACGACTTCCCGCCCCGGTCCGGGGGAATCCAGCAGTACTGCCACAACCTCGTCAGCCGGCTGCCGGCCGACGGCGTGGTGGTGTACGCGCCGGCCTGGCCGGGCGCTCCCGAGTTCGACGCCGCCCAGCCGTTCCGGGTCGTCCGGCACCCGGGGAAGACGATGCTGCCCGTTCCCGAGGTGCTGCGCAGGACGGTCGCGCTTGCCCGCGAGGTGCAGCCGGACGTGATCTGCTTCGGGGCCGCGTTCCCCCTGGGGCTGCTGGCGGGGCGGCTCACCCGCGCCACCGGTGTGCCCTGCATCGGCTTCACCCACGGGGTCGAGGTCGCCGTCGGGCGGGTGCCGCTGGCCAGCCGGCTGCTGGTCCGGGTGGCAGCCGATCTGCGCCTGGTCACGGCGGTGAGCCGCTGGTCGGAGCGCCGGGTGACCCGGGCGGTGCGCGGCCGCTGCCCGGTCGAGCTGCTGCCGGCCGGGGTGGCCGCCGACGTCTACCATCCGGCGGTCGACGGCCGCCAGGTTCGCGACCGCCACGGGCTGGGGTCGGCGCCGGTCTGCGTGTGCATCTCCCGGCTGGTGCCCCGCAAGGGCCAGGACCGGCTCATCAAGGCCTGGCCGCAGGTGGTGGCCAGGGTGCCGGCGGCCCGGCTGCTGCTGGTCGGCGGCGGGCCCTACGAGCGCCGGCTGCGACGGCTGGCCGAGGCCAGCCCGGCCGCCGACCGGATCCACCTGGCCGGGGAGGTGCCCTGGGAGGAGCTGCCGGCCCATTACGCCGCCGGCGACGTGTTCGCCATGCCGTGCCGCACGCGCTGGCTCGGGCTCGACCTGGAGGCCCTCGGGGTGGTGTTCCTCGAGGCGGCGGCGACGGGCCTGCCGGTGGTGGCCGGGCGCTCGGGTGGGGCGCCCGAGACGGTCGTCGAAGGCGTCACCGGGACGGTGGTCGACGGGCGCCGTCCCGGCCCGGTGGGGCTGGCCGTCGCCGAGCTGCTGGCCGAACCGGCCCGGGCCCATGCCATGGGGATCGCCGGGCGGCGCCGGGTCGAGTCGGAGCTCTCCTGGCGGGCGGTCGTGACCCGCCTCGAGAAGCTGCTCGCCGAGGCGGCCGCCCGGTGAGGACGTCGTGGGCGTGCGCGCCCCTGCGGATCAGCTTCGCGGGTGGCGGCACCGACGTCCCGCCCTACCCGGCGACCCACGGCGGGGCGGTGCTGTCGGCCACCATCGACCGCTGCGCCACCGCCGACCTGCGCCCAAGGACCGACGGCGACTACCACGTCGAGTCGCTCGACCTGCGCGCTCGGGCCGCCTTCGCCCCGGACGAGCTTGCCTTCAACGGCCATCTGGACCTGGTCAAGGCGGTCCTGCGCGACCTGGCCGTGCGCCGTCCAGGTCGCGGCCTCGACCTCACCCTCGCCACCGACGCGCCGCCAGGGTCGGGGCTCGGGTCGTCGTCGGCGCTGGTGGTGGCGATGCTGGCGGCGGTCGGTGCGGCGACCGGCCGGGCCTTCGCCCCGGCCGAGCTCGCCCGCACCGCCTACCAGGTCGAGCGGGTCGACCTGAAGATCGAGGGCGGCATGCAGGACCAGTACGCCGCCGCCTACGGCGGGCTCAACTTCATCCAGTTCCACGGCGACGACCAGGTCGAGGTCCACCCGCTGCCGGTCGCCGCCGAGCTCCTGGAGGCGCTGGAACGTTCGCTGCTGCTGGCGTGGTCCGGTGACAGCCGCACCGACGGCGGCATCCTGCGCCGCCAGGTCGACGGCGTGCTGCTCGGCTCCGAGCGCAGCCTTGCCAGTCTCGGTGCGCTCAAGGCGCTGGCCGAGGTGATGCGCGACGCCCTCCTCCAGGGCGACCTGGCGACCTTCGCCGAGGGCCTGCGCGAGGGCTGGGAGCACAAGCGGCTGCTCGCCAGCGGGATCGCGACGCCGCGCCTGGAGGAGCTGTACGAGGTCGGCCGGGCCGCGGGTGCGGCCGGCGGCAAAGTGCTCGGCGCCGGCGGCGGCGGCTTCATGCTGTTCGCCGGCCCGCCGCGGCGGCAGGCTCGGATGGTGGCCGCCCTGGAGGCGGCCGGCGCCCCCTGCTCGCCGGTCCGGTTCGACCTTCGCGGCGCCCGATCCGCAAGGGGGAGACAATGAGCGACATCGCGAACTACCTGGCCAGCTCGGCAGCGGTGGCCGCGTCGCTGGCCGAGCGGCCAGGGGCGGCCGCCGTCGAACGGGCCGCCCGGCTGGTCGCCGACGCCCTGGCCGCCGACGGGCAGGTGCTGTTCTGCGGCAACGGCGGCAGCGCGGCCGACGCCCAGCACCTGGCCGCCGAGCTGGTCGGGCGCCTGCACCTGGAGCGGCCGGCCTACCGGGCGGTCGCCCTCACCACCGACACCTCGGTGCTGACCGCGGTCGGCAACGACTACGGCTACGCCGAGGTGTTCGCCCGCCAGGTGGAGGGCCTCGGCCGGCCCGGCGACGTGCTGGTGGCCATCTCGACCAGCGGCCGCTCCGAGAACCTCCTGCGGGCGGCCGCGACGGCCAGGCGCAAGGACATGGGCGTGGTGGCCTTCCTCGGGCCGGACCCGTCGCCGCTCGACGAATCCGCCGACCTCGCCCTGCACGTCGACGGCGACGTCGCCGGACTTGTCCAGCAGGGCCACGTCACCATCGGCCATGCCCTGTGCGGCTGGGTGGAGATCCGGCTCGCCGGCGGGTGAGGCGCCCGGCGGTGTTCCTGGACCGCGACGGCACCCTGGTCGAGGAGGTCGCCTACCTGCACGACCCAGGGCGGTTGGCGCTCCTGCCCGGCGTCGCCGCCCTGGGCGGGCTGGCCGCTGCCGGCTACGCGCTGGTGGTGGTGACCAACCAGTCCGGGGTGGCCCGCGGCTACTACGACGAGGCGGCCGTCGAGCGGGTCCACCGTCGCCTGAGCGAGCTGCTGGCCGGCGCCGGCGTGCGGCTCGACGCCATCCTGTACTGCCCGCACCATCCGGAGGGGACGGTGGCCCGCCATGCCCGCACCTGCCGCTGCCGCAAGCCTTCACCGGGGATGCTGGAGGCGGCCGCCGGGCAACTGGACCTGGACCTGCCGGCCTCCTACCTGATCGGCAACCACCCGACCGACGTCGGCGCCGCCGTCGCGGCCGGGGTGACGGCCCTGTACGTGCACACCGGGCACGCGGCCGGGCGGCCGCCGCCACCCGGGGTCGCCGCCTTCCCGGGTCTCGAGGCCGCGGCGCGCGCGGTGCTGGACGCCACCCGGCCGCGGGCGCAGACCAGAAGGCCAGGCCCGCTCCGGCCGTGACGGGGCGGGCCTGGCCAGGGATGCCGGCTGGTCGCGGGCGACCGCGCCCTTGGCCGGCACCTCCAGCGGCCGGTCCGGGGCCCCCTGTTCACCGAGGGACCACCTTCGGTCCCCGGACCCCCCCGAACACCGATCCTTCCGCTGCTGTCCTGTCCCCCTGCCGGTCCCGGCGGGCTCCTCCTGTGTCTCCGCCGGGTCCTCTCTGAGGGACGAACCGACAGTAGCCGCCGGGGCGGGTCACTGTCGGTGCCGTGGGTCACCGTCTCCAGGTGATCTCCGACACAGGTGCGTACTCAGATGAGCCGGCCCAGCGCCTCCGGGTTGCGCAGGCGGATCGACTCGGAGTCGTACTCGATGAAGCCACGCTTGCGGAAGGACCCCAGGGCGCGGCTGACGTTCTCCCGGCTGGCCCCGACCATCCCGGCCAGGTCGCGGTGGGTGAGGTGGAGGGTGATCCTGCTGCCGCCGTCCGGCTCGGGTTCGCCGTGCTGTTCGGCCAGGCCCAGCAGGACCTTGGCCAGCCGGCTCTTGACGTCAAGGGAGAGCAGGTCGTCGATCAGCGCCTCCCGGTTGGCCAGGAGGGCGGCGATCTGGCGCAGCAGCGCCGATGCGGCCGGCGGGTTGGCCTCGAGGAACCCCCAGAACGGGTCGCGGCCGATCATCCAGGCGGTGGTGGGCGAGGTCGCCCTGGCGCCGGCGGTCCGCCGCCCGTCGTTCAGCAGGGCGAGCTCGCCGATCAGCTGGCCGGCCCGCACGATCGTGTGGACCTGCTCGCCACCGCCCCGGACGGGGGAGACGATCGCGACCTCGCCGGCGGTCAGCACCAGCACATGGGCGGCCGGTTCGCCCTGGCGGAACAGGAAGCTGCCAGCCGGGTAGTCGAACGGCGTGGCCTGCGCGGCCAGGGTGGCCAGCGCGTCCGGTCGCCCGCGATGGAAGATCGGGCTCTCGCCAAGCACGCGCAGCAGCACCTGCTGGTCGGCCTGCGACCGCCACCTGGTCATTGCTGGAACCGCGCGCCCGACCGGGGGCCGACGCCTGCGGCCCCCGGACCCTCTGCCTCGGCCAGCCGGCGGACCAGGGCATGGGCGCCCATGACGGTCGCCTGGTCGAGAGCGTGCTTGGCCACGGCGTCGGCCTCGTCGTCCCGGCCGACCCGGCGCAGCGCCGGGGCCAGCTCGATCAGCGTGTGCAGCTGGTCGAGGCGGTGGCCGGTCGCCTCCAACCCGGCCAGCGAGCGCTCCAGCAGCACCGTCGCCGCCGCCGGGTCGCCGGAGGCGGCGGCCAGCTTGGCCTGGGTTCGCTGCAGCCGTGCCCTGGAGAACACGTCGACCTCCTGCAGCGTGTCACCGGCCCGCGCCAGGGCCGCCCCGGCCTCGGCAAGGTCGGCGCCGGCCAGGCAGGCCTCGGCCAGATGCAGCTCGGCCTCGACGTCGGCGGTGCCGTCCGGCTGGGTGGTGAGCGCGATCGCCTCCTTGGCCAGATGGCGGGCCGCCTCCGGCTCCTCACGCGCGATCGCGACCTGCGCCAGGCCGAGCAGCGACCACAGTCGCTTGCGGGTGAAGCCGATCTCCAGGCGTAGCCGGTTGCCGTCGGCGAAATGGCGCTCGGAGGCGTCCAGGTCGCCCTGGAGCCTGGCCACCTCGCCGAGGGTGACGTGGGCGGCCGCCTCGGCGCTGCGGCGGCCGGCCGCACGGGCGTCCAGCGCGAGGGAGCTGGCCTGCTCGTGCAGGGTGGCAAGGGGGACGGCCAGGTACATGCGGACCGGCAGCAGGGTCGCCCGGAGCTCGATGACCAGACTGGTCCGGCCGGCCCGGCGAGCCTGCTCCAGCGCCTCCTCGAGCAGGCGCTCGGCCGCGGCCAGGTCGCCGGCCAGGTACGGCACGTAGGCCTTGGCCCTGATCGCCTGGGCGGTCAGGGCGGGGTCGTCGGCCTCGGCGGCCTCGACAAGGGCCCGATCGGCGGCCATCGACGACTCGGCGAACTGCCCGAGCGCCCCGTGCAGGTTGGACAGCTCGGTCCAGGCCTGCGCCCTGATGGTCGCCTGCCGTGAGCCGGTCGCCGCCCCCAGGTCGGCCAGGGCGCCGGCCGGGTCGCCGGTCGCGCTGCGGGCGGTCCCCCGTTCCAGGAGCAGCTCCGCCCGCTGCTCCGCCTCCGCCCCGGCCAGGTCGGCAAGGGCGAGGGCGTCGTCGAGCATCAGCCCGGCCGCCACCAGCGCCTCCTGGTCCCACAGGCGCCTGGCCGCCCGCTGGCAGGCGGCGACGGCCTGGGCGGCCAGCTCCCGGTCGGCCCCGGTCGGCGCCCGGACCTGGCCGGCCAGCCGGACCGCCTGGACCAGGTGGTGGGCGATGATCTCTGGCGCGCTCAACTCGTGACCAGGGGCACCGGCCAGCCAGTCGGCCAGCCGTCGGTGCAGCTCGGACCGGCCGGCCTTGGGCAGCATGCCGTAGGCGACGTCCATGAACAGGGCATGATCGAACGCGAAGCGCTCCTGGCCGCCGGCCAGGCGCTCGGGCAGCCGCTCGATCAGGTCGGCCTGGACGAGCAGCTCGAGGTCGGCCTCCAGGGTCCGCTCGCCCGGCTGGGCCAGGACGGCCACGGCGGCCT
This sequence comes from Actinomycetes bacterium, assembly GCA_036003705.1. Taxonomy (GTDB): domain Bacteria; phylum Actinomycetota; class CALGFH01; order CALGFH01; family CALGFH01; genus CALGFH01. The sequence goes on from DASYSE010000093.1 coordinate 14,907, forward strand.
GCGAGAACCACTTGCCGACGACGGCGGCCCGGCACAGGACCCGCTTGGCCGAGCTGGGCAGGCGGTCGAGCCTGGCCGCGACCAGCGCCTGCAGCGAGTCCGGGATGGGCAGCGACCGCTGGTCGGGCCGTGACCCTCCCACCTCCCTGATGGCGAGGGCCAGCTCCTTGACGAACAGGGGGTTGCCCCGGCTGGCCTCGAAGACCTTGCCGGCCAGCACGGGATCGGCGTCGGTGCCGAGGACGGCGGCCAGCAGCTCGCCGGCCGGCCGCTCGGGCAGCGGGTCGAGGTCGATCCGCTCGGTCCCGGTCTTGACCAGCCACGCCGGGTCGAGGCCGGGCAGCTCCGGCCGGCTGATGCCGAGGTAGGCGAGCTGGCCCCGTGCGTGGCAGCCGTCGGCGACCAGGGCCGCGGCCATGTCGAGCAGGTCGCGGGTCGCCCAGTGGAGGTCCTCGAGGACGACCAGGACCCGCTGGTGCCTGGCCAGCCCGCAGAGCACCCCGGCCAGGGCCGCGACCAGGTCGCGGGTGTTCCCCGAGCCTGGAGCGGCCCGGCCATGGTCGGGCCGCTCCAGGCCGACCAGCCGGCACAGGGCGTCCGCGGTGGCCGGCGCGGCCCTCGGGTCGGGCCAGGTCTCGGCGACCAGCCGCCCGATCGAGGAGGCGAGCACGCCGGCCGGCTCGGTGGCCGCCACCCCGGCGGCCGCGGCCAGCACCTCCCGCACCGGCCAGAAGGGCAGGCTCTGCCAATCCGGCAGGCAGCGCCCCCACAGGACATGGACCCGATCGCCGATCTCAGCCGCCGCCGCCCTGGCCAGGGTCGACTTGCCGACGCCGGCGTCGCCGACCAGCAGGACCAGCCGGTTGTGGTGGGCGGCATGGTCGAGGGCGCCGATCAGCCTCGGCAGGTCGACCTCGCGGTCGACCATCGGGTCCGCGGCCGGTTCGGCGGGGGACAGCCCGAGCACCGCCACGACCTCGACCGGCTGCCGTTGGCCGCGGGTGTGGAGCGGCACGGCCTGGCCGACCTCGACGATGTCGCGGGCCGCGCGGAGGGTCCTGACCGACATGAGGATCTGCTCGGGCTCGGCCGCCTGCTGGATCCGGGCTGCGGTGTGCACCGGCGGGCCCGTCACCCGCAGATCGCCCGACCACGGGCCGGCCGCGACCTCGCCGGTGTCCAGGCCGATGCGCAGCTGCAGGCGGAGGTCGCCGAGGGCGGTCTCGGCCGTCTTGACGACGTCGCGCATCGCCAGCGCCGCCCGTACCGCCCTGGCGGCGTCGTCGTCGTGCCCGGTCGGGAAGCCGAACACGGCGAGGATGGCGTCGCCGATGTACTTCTCCAGGGTCCCGCCGAAGCGGCGGACCTCGGCGGCCAGCCGGCGGAAGGTCTCGTTGAGCAGATCCCGCGCCGCCTCCGGGTCGAGCGCCTCGACCAGGCTGGTCGAGTCGACCAGGTCGGCGAACAGCACGGTCACGACCCGGCGTTCGTCGGCGCCGCCGAGCAGCCGCTGCCCGCACGCAGGGCAGAAGCGCGCCTCGGCCGGCGTCCCGACCCCGCAGGCGGGGCAGGTCATGCCGACCGAAACGGCTCCGAGCGGGGTCACGGCGCCCTCAGCTGGGTCGCGGCGCGCGGCGCCGATGGACTACTGGTCGGTGCTGTCAGGGTCGTCCGAGTCGGCGGCTTCGGCGTCGGCCTCGGCCCCTTCCCAGCGGGGGGCGTCGGTCCCCGCCGCCCCTTCCCAGCGGGGGGCGTCGGTCGCGTCGGCGGCCTCGGTGCTCTCCCAGCGGGGCGCGTCGGCTTGCTGGTCGTCGGGCTGGGCGCCCTCGTCGGGCTCCATGGTGCTCATCGTTCCCTCCCCTTTCGGGGTGCTGCACGACGGGTGGCCCCAAGGAGTGTATACGGCAAGGCCAGCCGATTGGCCGCGTGACGGTCATCTGGAACGAGTGCCCCACGTCCGAGCCGCTACAGCCTGTGGCCGAACTCCGGGGGAAGGCGGTACTCGTCGCCGACGATCGGGTCGCCCTCGGCGAAGCGGCCGAGGCGGAACGGGTGGAGGTCGACGGTGGTGGCCTCGCCCTGGGTGACCAGCTCGGCCATGCAGGCGCCGACCGCCGGGGACTTCTTGAACCCGGTTCCCGAGAACCCGCCGGCGACGAACAGCCCGGCAACCCCTGGGGCGGCGTCGAGCACCGCCCGGCTGTCGGGTGAGGTGTCGTACACCCCGCGATGGCCGCGGGCGAACGGGGCGCCGGCGAACGCCGGCACCCGGCCGGCCAGGCGCCCCAGGGCCGGTGCGACCACCCGGTGGTCGTAGCCCTCGACCTCCCGGTCGATCGCCTCCACGCGGAGATGGTGGCCGGCCTCCACCCCGAGCAGCGACAGCTCGCCGCCGTGGGGGCGGAAGTAGGTGCCCAGCACCCCGTCGATCACCACCGGGTGGCGCCGGGCGGCATCCGGGCGGCGGAAGAAGGCGACCTGGGAGCGCTCGGGGGTGATGCCGAGCTCGAACCCCGCGGTCAGGGCCAGCGGGTCGACCCACGGCCCGCAGGCCAGCACCACCGCGTCGGCGCCGACCCGGCCGTCGTCGGTGTCGACGCCGACGACCCGGTCGCCGGCCACCGCCAGCGCCCGCACGGCCACCCCCTGGCCGATCCGGGCGCCGAGGTCGACCGCGCGCGAGGCGAACGCGAAGGTGGTCGCCACCGGGTCGGCGTAGCCGGAACCCGGCTCGACCGCGGCCAGCTCCACCCCGGCCAGGTCGAGCTCGGGGTGGTCGGCGCCGAGGTCGGCCGGGGTGACCGCCTCGGTATCGACGCCCAGCCGCCGCAGCATGGCCACGTTGCGCCGGAGGCGGCCGCCGTCGCCGGGGCCGACCAGGACCGCCGCCCCGGTGACGGTGAACCCGCACCAGCCGCCCACCCGCTCCCGCCAGCGCTGGAAGTAGGCGAGGCTGGCCACGGCCATGCTGGCCTCTGGCTGGTTGGTGTAGTGCATCCGCACCAGCGCCCCCGACCGGGCCGACATCCCCGAGCAGACCGTGCCCCGTTCCAGCACCAGCACATCGACGCCGCGCTCGGCCAGGTGGAAGGCGATCGAGCAGCCCATCACCCCGCCCCCGACCACCACCACCGTCGCCCCTGCAGCCATGGCGGTCAGTCTCCCGCATTGCCGCGGCCGTGGCACAGGCCGCTGGAACCCCGGTCAAGTCTCCGGGTTCGAGGCTCCAGGTTCCAACGACGGGTCCGCCGGCAGGGCACGGGAGGCTCTCCGGGTCCGGGGGCCCTGGTGGCGGCGCCCGACCGGCCACGCGGCCAGGGTACGGGACGGTCGCCGGTAGCATGGGAGGACATGCGGATCAAGGTCGTCTCCGACATCCACGGGGCCGCCGACGCCCTGCGCCGGGAGGTGGCCGGGGCCGACGCCCTGCTGGTCTGCGGCGACCTGGTCAACCTGATCGACTACCGGACCATGCAGGGGATCGCGGCCGACGTGTTCGGGCCGGAGCCGATCCGCGACTTCGTGCGCCTGCGCACCGCCGGGCGGTTCGAGGAGGCGGGCCGGGTGCTGCGGGGCGCGGCCGAAGGGCGCGAGGACGAGGTCCGCAACCAGGTCCGAGCGGCTGTCCGGGCCCAGTACGAGGCGGTGTTCGCGGCCTTTCCGGAGCCGACCTACCTGACCCACGGCAACGTGGACAGCCCCGACCAGTTCCAGGACCTGCTGCGGCCGGGGGTTCGCCACCTGGACGGGGAGACCGTCGAGCTGGACGGGCTGCGGATCGGCTTCGTCGGCGGCGGGCTGCCGCGAGGGTCGCGGCCCCACCTGTCGGAATGCACCCACGAGGAGTTCGCGGCCAAGGTCGCCGTCCTCGGCCCGGTCGACGTGCTCTGCTCGCACATGCCCCCGGCCGTCGACGACCTGCGCTTCGACGTGGTGGCCGGCCGTCCCGAGCCGGGCAGCCAGGCGCTGCTCGACTACGTCGAGGAACACCAGCCCGACTACCTGTACTTCGGCCACGTCCACCAGCCACGGCGCAGCCGCCAGCGGGTGGGCCGCACCTGGCTGGTCAACGTCGGCTACTTCCGCGGCACCGGCCGCATGGTCGAGCACCCGGCGTAATACCATCCGGGCATGCCCGAGCACGCCGAAGGCTCGGCCGAGGTCTTCGCCACCCCAGCCGAGGTCATGGCCGTCGTCGCCGACTTCGACGCCTACCCCGACTGGGTCGGCAACCTCGAGGAGGTCGACGTCCTGGCCCGCGACCGCCGCGGCCGCGGGACCAGGGTCGCGTTCCGCCTACGCACCCCGGTGGGGGACCAGGCCTACACCCTCGCCTACCGCTACCAGCCCAAGGACGCCGGCGTCAGCTGGACCTACGTGGAGGGCACGCTGGAGGACCTGGCCGGCGCCTACATCCTGGAGCCGACGCTCGACGGGACCACCAGGGTCACCTACCGGCTGGAGGTCGAGCTCGGCGTGCCGCTGCCGGGCCTGGTCAAGCGGCAGGCGGCCAGGCAGATCGTGCGCTCGGCCCTCAACGACCTGAAGCGCCGGGTGGAGTCGTCAATGTAGGCTGCCAGGACCGTGCGAATCCTCCTGTTCACCGGCAAGGGCGGCGTGGGCAAGACCACCGTGGCGGCAGCCACCGCCGCCCGGGCGGCAGCCCGCGGTCACCGCACCCTGGTGATGTCCACCGACCCGGCCCATTCGCTTGCCGACTCCTTCGACGTCGAGCTCGGCGCCGAACCCCGCCAGATCGCCGAGCGGCTCTGGGCCGAGCAGATCGACAGCCAGGCCAGGCTGGAGGCCAACTGGCGCGAGATCCAGGAGTACGTCATCAACCTGCTCAACTGGGGCGGGGTCGATGCCGTCGAGGCCGAGGAGCTGTCGGTCATCCCCGGCCTCGACGAGCTGTTCAGCCTCATCGACATCAACCGCTACCAGCAGGCCGGCGACTACGACCTGCTGGTGGTGGACTGCGCCCCGACCGCCGAGACGCTGCGGCTGCTGTCGCTGCCGGAGGCGCTCGGCTGGTACATCGACCGGCTGTTCCCCTCCTCGCGGCGGATCGCGACGGTCGCCCGGCCGTTGCTCGGCCGGCTCGGCAACCTGCCCCCGATCGCCTCCGACGCCGTGTTCGGCGCCGTCGAGCGCCTGTACCGCAACCTGGAGCGGGTCCGGCTGCTGCTGGCCGAGCCCGAGACCTCCACCGTCCGGCTGGTCCTCAACCCCGAGAAGATGGTGATCGCCGAGGCCAGGCGCACCTACACCTACCTGTCGCTGTTCGGCTACCGGATCGACGCGGTGGTGGTCAACCGGCTGCTGCCCGACGACGTCACCGACCCGTACTTCGGCAAGTGGAAGGAGATCCAGGCCGACCATTTCCGCACCATCACCGAGTCGTTCGCGCCCCTGCCGATCCTGACCTGCCGGCTGTTCGACGACGAGATGGTCGGCCTGGAGCGGCTGTCGGCGGTGGCGGGGGAGGTCTACGGCACGAAGGACCCGGCGGCGGTCCTGGCCGGCTCACAGCCGCTGCGGGTGACCAAGGAGCGCGGCGGCGGCTACGCCCTGCGCATGGAGCTCCCCTTCGCCGAGCGGAGCGACCTCGACGTCCACCGCAAGGGCGACGAGCTGTTGATCAAGGTCGGCCACTACAAGCGCAACGTCCTGCTGCCCCAGGCCCTGCAGCCGCTGGAGGTCTCCGCCGCCAACCTGCGCGGCGGCACCCTGGTGGTGCGGTTCGACGCCCGCGACGGGCAGTCCGCCGGGGCCAGGGGCGCCTAGAAGCCACCGCCGACCGGAGGAGAGCCGATGACCCTCGACGACGCCGGACAGCCTGGTCGGGCCCCCGAATGCCAGACCTGCCCGATCTGCGCCGGGCTGGCGGCGCTGCGCGAGGCCAGGCCGGAGGCGGTCGAGCACCTGGTCAAGGCCGGCGCCGAGCTGCTGCTGGCCGCCAGGGCCCTGCTGGAGGGCGCCGCCCCCGACGGGCAGGCCTCCCCACGACGGAGCCGTCGGGGCGGCGCCGCCCAGAGCGCGGCCGGCAACGGCATGCAGCGTATCGACATCGGCTAGAGTGCCGGTCGAGCATCGGCGCCGCCAAGCGCCACGCTGGAGGAACAGGAGGGCCGCAGAGGTGCTCGCCGTGCAGACTCGATCGGTGCCCTGACCTGGTGTCGGCACCGGTCCACGCCGGGCCGCACGCCATCGGCATCGATATCGGCGGGACCAAGATCGCCGGTGGGGTGGTCACCGCAGGCGGGCTGATCCTCGACCGCACCAGGGTCCCGACCCCGCCGGCGGACCAGGCGGCCACCCTGGCCGCGCTGGTCGCGGTCGTCGACGGGCTGCGCGCCCGCCACCCCCGGGTCGACGCGATCGGGATCGGGGCGGCCGGGCTGGTCGAGTGGCCGGGCGGCCTCGCCCGCTGGGCCCCGCACAACACCTACCGGCGGATGGAGCTGCGCCGCCTGCTCCACGAGCGGAGCGGCCTGCCGACCACCGTCGACAACGACGCCAACGCCGCCGCCTGGGCCGAGGCGCGGTTGGGCGCCGGCGCCGGCAGCGACGACCTGGTGCTGGTCACGGTCGGGACCGGGATCGGTGGCGGGCTGGTGCTGGACGGCCGCCTCTACCACGGGCAGAACGGCTTCGCGGGCGAGATCGGCCACATGATCGTCGACCCGGACGGCGACCGCTGCGCCTGCGGCAACCGCGGCTGCCTCGAGGCGATGGCTTCGGGCTCGACCCTCGGCCGGCTCGGCCGGGAGGCGGCCGCGCGCGACCCTGGCGGCCGCCTGGCCACCTCGGCCGGCGGGCCCGACCTGGTCACCGGCGAAGTCGTGTTCGCGGCGGCCAGGGAGGGCGACATGCTCGCCCGGGCACTGTTCGAGCGGATCGGGCACTGGCTGGGGATCGGGATCGCCTCGCTGGTCACCATCTTCGACCCCGACGTGGTGGTGGTCGGCGGCGGGGTCGCCGCCACCGGTGAGCTGCTGCTCGCCCCGGCGAGGGCCAGCTTCGAGCGGTACGTGCACGGCCGGGCCTACCGCGACCTGCCGCCGGTGGTCCCGACCCGGCTCGGCGCCGACGCCGGCCTGGTCGGAGCGGCCACCCTGGCCCTGGCGCGCCGCTGATGGCTCAGAGGCTCCCCGCGCTCGCCGTCACCCTGCCCCAGTTCGCCACCCACGCCGGGCCGAGCCGGTCCGCCTGCCTGGACGCCCAGCGGCTCGGCTTCGCCGGGGCGTTCGTGTTCGACCATCTGTGGCCGCTCGGCGGCCCCCGCACCCGGCCCGCCCTGGAATGCTGGACCCTGCTGGCCGCGCTCGCCGCCGAGGCCGGCCGGCGGCCCGCCCGCGGAGACCGGTTCCGGCTCGGGACCCTGGTCACCCGTGCCGGGCTGCGGGCCCCGGCCGTCGTCGCCCGGATGGCGGCGACCGTCGGGCAGGTGGCGGGCGCGCCGCCGATCATCGGGATCGGGCGAGGCGACCTGACCAACCGGCCCGAGAACCTCGCCTTCGGGTTTCCGTTCCCGGACGGCGCGGGGCGGGCCCTGGCCCTTGAGCAGACCGTCGCCGCCCTGCGCGGCCCGCTGGCCGGCACGCCCCGGCCGGCGGTGTGGGTCGGCGGGGCCGCCGCCGGCGGCCGCGTCCTCGCCGGCCGCCTGGCCGACGCCTGGAACGGCTGGGCGCTCAGCCCCGAGGAGCTGGCCGCCGGGCTGGCCGACGTCCGCCGGGCGGCCGAGCAGGCCGGCCGCGACCCGGCCGCCGTCGCCGGCACCTGGGCCGGGCAGGTGCTGGTGGCGGGGGAGCGGCGCGAGGCCGAGGCCCGGCTGGCCCGGTGGGGCGCCGGCCGCCCACCGGCCGAGCGGGCCCGGGTGGTCGCCGGTGACCCGGAGACGGTCATGGGCCGGCTGCGCGCCCTCCACGACGCCGGCGCCACCTGGTGCGTGGTCGCCACCGTCGGCGGGCCCGGTGCGGACATGCGGGCCCTGCTGGCGGGTGCCGCCGGCCTTCACCCGGATAGTTGAGCGTGAAAGGAAATTCGGACGGAGAAGCGAAAGCGCCAGCAAATACCCGCTGGCGCCATGGCCACCATGAAACCTAGTCTACGTATCGTACAGATTAATAGTCGCGTTTAGCCCGGTAGGAGCATTGCACGGAGGAGCATGTCCCGCGCAGAATCTAACTGTTGACTCACCCATCGCCGCTACGCCAGCCCGCCTACCCCCAAAGGCGGAACGCGTCAGGGAGAGGAATCGCCATGTACCCGCGCACTGTCACTGTCACTCCAACCCGCGCCTCGGCCGCGTCGCCGAGGCCTGTCTCCCGGTCGACCACCTGGTCGCGGACCCGGCACGGGCCATCGACCACCTGGTCGTAGGCTGCTGATGGCGGCGGCGTGGTGAGCGAGCCAGGGACGCTCCCCCAGGGCGTCCGCACCTCGCTCCCGCGCGCCGCCTGGCTGTTCGTCCTGGCGGTCGCGGCCGCGGCCGCGGTCGTCGTCGCCCTGTACCTGCCAGCCGCCGTCCGCCAGCTGGTGGACGGCGGCTGGCCCAAGCTCTGGCCGCCGCTGCTGTATGTGGCCGGCCTGGTCGTGGCCGAGCGTTTCGTGGTCAAGGTGCCGCTGCGCAATCACCGGTTCTCGGTGGGCGTCTGCGACATGGTGATCGTGCTCGGGGTGGTATTTCTCGAGCCACCGGTGCTGGTCATCGCGACCGGCGTCGGGATCGCGGTCAGCCAGGTGCTGTTCGAGCCACAGCCGGTCAAGCGGCTGTTCAACGTTCCCCAGTACATCCTGTCGGTCAGCGTCGCGGCCGTCTCCAGCGCCGGCCTGGTCGACCTGCTGCGCCACACCGACCTGTTCGCGGGGCAGCTGGAGCCGGGGGTGTTCCGGCCGGTCCTGGCCGTGGTCTGGGTGGTGGGCATGGCCGGCTTCTTCCTGGTCAACCACTCGCTGGTCAGCATCGTGGTCAGCCTTTCCACCGGCCAGGGGTTCGTGCAGAGCTGGCTGCGGGCCGCCCCGGTGGCGGCCGCCGACTGGGCCGCCAGCATCGCCTACGGCCTGATCATCGCCGCCCTGCTGGTCCACGACCAGGCGCTGCTGCCCCTGCTGGTCGTCCCCATCGGCCTCACCTTCCTCGGCAACCGGGCCTGGGCCCGCAGCCTGGCCCAGGGCCAGCGGATGCATTCGCTGTACGCGGCCGGACGCGCCCTGTCCAACCGGCTGGGCGATGCCCGAGCCTGGCAGTCCTTCGCCCGCCAGGTGGCCGACGTGCTGAACTGCGAGGGAGCCGCGGTGTTCCTCGGCCGCGACGAGGACGGCGTGCTCGACGTGATCACCACCGGCGGCACCGACCGCCTGACCGTGACCCCGTCGCCCAGCGCCTGGGAGCAGGCGGCCAAGGGCTGGGCGTCCCGGGCCGGCTGGCCCCGTTACACCATGGTCCCGATGGAGGCCGACGGAGCGGTGGTCGGCTTCGCGGCCGCCTTCGGCCCCCGGGTCGACGCCGACTTCACCGGCGACGACACCGAGACCCTGCTCACCCTGGCCAACCAGGGGGCTGCGGCGCTGGTCAACGAGGAGCTGTACCGGGCGGCGGAGAACGAGCGGGCCGCCCTGCGTGACATCGTCGGCCACTCCTCCGACGGGATCTACACCGTCGGTCCCGACCGCACCGTCCGGTCCTGGAACGCGGCCATGGTCGCGCTGACCGGCTACCAGGAGGACGAGGCGGTGGGGCAGAAATGCTTCAACCTGCTGCGGGCACGCGACGGCGACGGCGTCGACATGTGCGCCGCCGACTGCCCCATCCTGGCCGCGGCCGCCTCCCGCCACGAGGAGGTCCGCGACGCCTCGGTGCTGAACAAGGAGGGCCTCGCCCGCTGGATCCGCTACGCCCACGCCCCGATCATCGCCGGCGACGGCAACATGGACGCCGACGTCGTGGTGGTCCGGGACGTGACCCGCGAGCGCCAGACCGACGAGCTCAAGGCCGACTTCGTGGCCAGCGTCTCCCACGAGCTGCGCACCCCGCTCACCCCGATCAAGGGCTTCCTGATGACGCTGCTGCGCGAGGATCGCGACTTCGCCCAGGACCGGCGGCGCGAGTACTACAAGCTGATGCTGATGCAGTCCCAGCGGCTGGAGCGGCTGATCGAGGACCTGCTGGAGGTGACCCGGCTGGAGGCCGGGGCCGGCCTGGTCGACGCGACCGCGATCGACGCCGTCGACCTGGTCCGCCAGGTCGTGGACCGCTTCACCGGCGAGGACCCGGAGCGGACGGTGCACGTGGTCACCCCCGACCACGCCGTCTACTGCCGCGGCGACTGGATGCGGATCGACCAGGTGCTCGGCAACCTGCTGTCCAACGCCATGCGCTACGCCCCGCCCCACGAACCGGTCGAGGTCCGCCTGGTGCCGCAGGGCCGGGAAGTGGTGTTCGAGGTCCGCGACTGGGGCCCCGGCATCCCGATCGACGAGCAGTCGCGCATCTTCGAGCGGTTCCACCGGGTCGGCCACTACATGACCAGGGAGCCAGGTGGCGCCGGTCTCGGCCTGTACCTGGCCAAGCGCCTGGTCGAGGCCATGGGCGGCCGCATCTGGGTGTCGAGCCGGCTCGGCCACGGCTCGGTGTTCTCCTTCGCCCTCCCCTCCGAGCCCAGCCTCAACGCGGTCGCCCCCCGCGGCCGCCACACCGGCTAGCCGGGACGTTCGCGCAGCACGATGCCGCCGATACCGTCAGCCAAGAAGCGGCAGTTGAGGCGAGGGAGCAGCCCCCGGCGCGGGCAGGCGGCGCCGGCGCCGGTATCCTCTCCCTGCTGCGTGCCGCCGGGGTGGGGGTGGCACACGAACGCAAGGAGGCGTGCTTGCAGCGACGCGTGATCATCATGGGGGCCGCCGGCCGCGACTTCCACAACTTCAACAGCGCCTTCCGGAACGACCCGGCGACCAGGGTGGTCGCGTTCACCGCCACCCAGATCCCCTACATCGACGACCGGACCTACCCGGCGGCCCTGGCCGGTCCCGCCTACCCTGAAGGAATCCCGATCGTCCCCGAGGAGCGGCTCGAGGACCTGATCGCCGGTCAGGACATCGACGAGGTGGTGTTCAGCTACTCCGACGTCCGCCACGTCGACGTCATGCACGTCGCCTCGAGGGTGCTGGCCGCCGGGGCCGACTTCCGGTTGCTCGGGCCCAAGCAGACCGAGCTGGTGGCCAGGGTGCCGGTGGTGGCCGTGTGCGCGGTCCGGACCGGGGCGGGCAAGTCGCAGACCACCCGACGGGTGGCGGAGATCCTGCGGGGCGCCGGCCGCAAGGTCGTCGCCGTCCGCCACCCTATGCCCTACGGCGACCTGGCCAGCCAGGCCGTGCAGCGGTTCGCCACCGTCGGGGACCTGCTCGCCGCCCGCCCGACCATCGAGGAGCGGGAGGAGTACGAGCCGCACCTGGCCGCGGGCACGATCGTGTATGCCGGCGTCGACTACCACGCGATCCTGGACCGGGCCCAGGCCGAGGCCGAGGTCCTGCTGTGGGACGGCGGCAACAACGACCTGCCGTTCTTCCGGCCCGACCTCCACATCGTGGTCGCCGACCCGCTGCGCGCCGGCCACGAGTCCAGCTACCACCCCGGCGAGGCCAACGCGCGCGCCGCCGACGTGCTCGTCATCAACAAGGTCGACGAGGCCGCCCCCGAGCAGGTGGCCGCGCTCGAGGAGCAGCTCAAGCACCTCAACGCCGACGCGGTGGTCATCAAGGCGGCCAGCCCGGTCCGGGTCGAGGACCCCGAGCTGGTCACCGGCAAGCGGGTGCTGGTGATCGAGGACGGGCCGACCCTGACCCACGGGGGGATGAGCTACGGCGCCGGCGTGGTCGCCGCCCGCCGCCTCGGCGCCGCCGAGATCGTCGACCCCCGCCCCTACCTGGTCGGCTCGCTGGCCGAGGTGTACGAGCGCTACCCGCACATCGGTGCCCTGGTCCCGGCGATGGGCTACTCCGACGCCCAGATCCGCGAGCTGGAGACCGTCATCAACCAGGCCCCGGTGGACGCGGTGGTGATCGGCACCCCGATCGACCTGCGCAGCATCGCCGACATCGCCCACCCCGCCACCCGGGTCCGCTACGACCTGGTCGAGCAGGGCCAGCCGGACCTCGCCTCCGTGCTGGAGCCCATCATCCGAGCCAGCGCCGCACTCGCCGAACCCAAGGAGCCAAGCCGATGACCCCCGAAGCCCAGACCGGTGACTACCGCGCCTTCCTGGAGGCCCAGGACGTGGCGACCCTGCGCGACTGGGCGCTTGAGCTGGCCAGGGAGCACCGCGACGCCGGGTTCTACTGGGACCTGGCCAAGCACCTGCCGTCCACCCAGGACGCCAACCGCGACTGGGCGGCCTACGACCCGATCGACGCCATCCGCGAGATCGGCCACCTGTTCACCCATTTCCGCGAGGAGGCCGCCGACCCCGAGGTCGCCGAGCTGTTGCGCATCCGCTACGTCGACTACCTGCTCGACCACGCCGACGACCACCGCTTCGACCGCAGCCCCGCCGGCTGAGGGTCAGCCGGCGCCGACGGGGGCGAGCTCGTCGGCCAACGCTCCGAGAAACAGACCCACGTCGGTGACCACACCGGTGGCCTGGGCGGAGCCGCGGTCGGCGAGCTTGGTGACGGTTGCCGGGTTGATGTCGACGCAGACCAGGGGCACCGAGGCCGGGAGGAGGTTGCCGGTGGCGATGGAGTGCAGCATCGACGCCACCATCAGGGCGTAGCCGACCCCGGGCAGCAGCGAGCGCATCTGCCGCTGGGCCTCGACCACGTCGGTGACGGTGTCGGGCAGCGGGCCGTCGTCGCGGACCGACCCCCCGAGCACGAAGTCGACCCCGTGCTGGACGCAGGCGTGCATGATCCCGGAGGTGAGCACGCCCTGCTCGACCGCCTTGGCGATCGAGCCGCAGCGCCGGATGGTGTTCAGCGCGCGGATGTGGTGCTCGTGGCCGTGCTCGACCCCGATCCCCTCGGCCAGGTTGACCCCCAGCGAGGTGCCGTACAGGGCGCCCTCGATGTCGTGGGTGGCCAGCGCGTTGCCGGCGAACAGCACGTCCATGTAGCCGGCCTCGATCAGCCGGACCACCGCCGGGCCGGCGCCGGTGTGGACGACGGCCGGGCCGCCGACCCACAGGAGCTTCTCGCCCCGCTCCTTGGTCGCCCGCATCGCCCCCGCGACCCGGCGCACGATCAGCCCCTGCGGCTTCTCGCTGGAGACCTGCGAGGACATGAACTCGAAGACCTCACCGGAGCGGCCGCGGTCGCGCGGATGCACCCGGATCCCCTGGCTGCCCACCACCACCTGCTCGCCCTTGAGGACGTCGGACATGGGCACCGTGGCGGCCCGGTTGCCGCGGACGACGATCGAGCAGTCCATCTCCGGGTTCTCGACCCGGATCCAGGTCCCGCCGACGCTGACCTCGGTCTCGAGGTTGGTCGAGGAGTAGAAGCCGTCGGGCAGCACGCCGTCCATCTCGGCCGGGACCACGGTCGCGTCGCCCGTCTGGAGCCGCCGCATACCCAGGCCCATGAGCGACTGGACCAGCTCCTCGAGCCGGACCGGGTCGTCGGTGCGGATCCGCAGGCGCGCGTACGAGGGGTCGACCGGGGTGCGACCGACGTCGAACTGCTCGATCTCGTAGCTGCCCTTCGCCTCGAGGACCTGGTCGAGGACGCGGGTGAACAGCATCGAGTCGATGATGTGGCCGTGGATCTCCAGGGTCTCAGTGTGGGAGGGCATGGCTCCTCGGTGCGGGTCGCGGGTCGTGCGGACGGACGATTGTCGCACGTCGGCGCGTAGAATCGCGGTGATGACGGTGGACCTCCGCTCCGACACGTTCACCCGGCCAACCCCGGCCATGCGCCGGGCCATGGCCGAGGCCGAGGTCGGCGACGATGTCTGGGGCGAGGACCCCACCATCAAGCGGCTGGAGGCCGCGGTGGCCGAGCGCCTGGGCCACGAGGCGGCCCTGTTCGTCCCTTCGGGGACCATGGGCAACCAGATCTGCCTGCGGCTGGCCGCCCCTCCCGGCACCGAGTGCCTGGCCAATGAGGACAACCACATCCTGTGGTACGAGGCCGCGGCGGCACCGGTGCTCAGCGGGGTCCAGCTCCACCCCGTGGCCGGGCCGCGGGGGGTGCTCGACCCGGCCGCCGCCCGGGCGCGGGTCCGCACCGCCCGGTACGGGGTGCCGACCAGCGCCATCGCGGTCGAGCAGACCCACAACCGGGCCGGGGGCGCGATCCAGCCGCTGGAGGCGCTGGAGGGGCTGCGCGAGCTTGCCGACGAGGCCGGGTTGCACCTCCACTGCGACGGGGCCCGGATCTGGAACGCGTCGGTCGCCTCCGGGGTCCCGCTCGAGCGCTACGGCGTCCTGTTCGACAGCCTCTCGGTCTGCTTCTCCAAGGCGCTGGCCGCGCCTGTCGGGTCGGCCGTCGTGGGGAGCCGGGAGCTGGTCGCGCGGGCCCGCGAGGTCCGCCACCTGTACGGCGGGGCCATGCGCCAGGCGGGGGTGCTGGCCGCCGCCGCCCTGGTCGCCCTCGACCAGATGATCGACCGGCTGGCCGAGGACCACGCGATGGCCCGCGGCCTTGCCGAGACGGTCGCCGGCGCGGTGCCGGGCAGCGTCGACCCGGCAGCGGTGCAGACCAACATGGTGCTGCTGGCCACCGGCCCCTTCGGCACCGACGGTCCCGGGCTGGTCGAGCGGCTGGGCGAGCTCGGGGTGCTGGCCGCCGACACCGATCCCGACCGGGTCCGGCTGGTGTTCCACTACGAGGTCACCCCCACCGACGCCGACCGCGCCGCCCGGGCGGTCATCGCCGCCGCCCGATGACCCGGTCCAGCGCCCCCTTCTCCCTGGCCGACGTGGAGCGGGCGGCGGACCGCATTGTCGGGCGGGTCCACCGCACCCCCGTGATCGCCTCGCGCCTGCTCGACCGCGAGCTCGGCTGCCAGGTGCTGGCCAAGGGCGAGCACCTGCAGCGGGCCGGGGCGTTCAAGGCCAGGGGGGCGTTCAACGCCGTGCTCTCGCTCGACCGGGCGACCAGGCAGGCCGGGATCCTGGCGGTCAGCTCCGGCAACCACGGCCAGGCGGTCGCGCTGGCCGCCGCCGAGACGGGCGGCCGGGCGGTGGTGGTGATGCCGGCCGGCTCCAACCCGGCCAAGGTGGCCGCCACCCGCGCCTACGGCGCCGAGGTGGTGATGGACGGCGTGACCGCCGAGAACCGCGAGGCCTTCGCCGCCGAGCTGGCGACCGACCGCGGGCTGCACCTGGTCCATCCGTTCGACGACCCGGACGTGATGGCCGGCCAGGGGACGGCCGCCCTGGAGCTGCTGCAGGACGCCGCCGACCTGGACCTGGTGCTGGTCCCGGTGGGCGGCGGCGGGCTGATCGCCGGCACGGCCGCGGCGGTCAAGGGCCGCTCGCCGTCGACCCGGGTGGTCGGGGTGGAGCCGGCGACCGCCGCCGACGCCCAGGCGTCGCTGCGTGCCGGCAGGCGCGTCTCCCTGCCCGCCGCCCCGGTCACCATCGCCGACGGGGTCCGCAGCCTGTGCGTGGGGGAGCGGCCGTTCGAGGTCATCGGACGCCTGGTCGACGACATCGTCACCGTCACCGACGACCAGCTCCGCGACGCCCTCGCCCTGTGCTGGTCGCGGACCAAGCAGCTGGTCGAGCCGACCGCCGCCCTTCCCCTGGCCGCCCTGCGCACCGGCGCCGCCGGCGGCGGCCGGGTCGGCATGATCCTGTCGGGCGGCAACATCGACGCGGTCGCCCTTGCCGCTTGCCTCGTCCCCCCGGACTCCAGGTGATCTTGTAATTGCACGCTCTCAAGCGCCACGGGGTGGTGCGGCCCAGGTGGCGCCCAATCGGGCCGATCGCGGGATACTGCCCTGGCCAGGAGGCAGGCTGCCCCACCGGGGCGGCGGCCATCGCCTGGCCGCGGCGCCGTCGACCACGAGGATGAGACATGCGGGGACCATGGGCTGAGATCGGGTTGGTGCTGCTGCTGGTGGTGGTCAACGCCGGCTTTGCCGGCAGCGAGGTGGCGCTCATCTCCCTGCGCGAGGGGCAGCTGCGGCGGCTGGAGCAGGAGGGCGGCCGCGGCCAACTGGTCGCCCAGCTGGCCCGCGACCCCAACCAGTTCCTGTCCACCATCCAGATCGGCATCACCCTGGCAGGGTTCCTGGCCTCGGCGGCGGCGGCAGTGTCGCTGGCCGAGCCGCTGGTCCCGCTGCTCGACTTCCTGGGCGGGGCCGCCGAGCTGGGGGCCGTGCTCCTGGTCACCATCGTGCTCACCTATCTCACCCTGGTGGTCGGCGAGCTGGCCCCCAAACGGATCGCCCTGCAGCGGCCCGAGCCGTGGGCCCAACGGGCGGCCCGCCCGCTGGCGCTGGTGTCGAAGCTGACCCGGCCGGCGGTGTGGCTGCTGTCGCGCTCAACCGACCTGCTGGTGCGGCTGGCCGGCGGCGACCCCGACCTGCAACGCGCCACCGTGACCGAGGAGGAGGTCCGGGACCTGGTCGCCACCCAGGCCACCTTCAGCCCCCAGCACCGCACCATCCTGGCCGGCGCGTTCGAGATCGCCGAGCGGCGGCTCCAGGAGGTGCTGGTGCCCCGCCGCGACGTGGTCGCCCTGCCCGCCGACGCCTCGGTCCAGGAGGCGGTCCGCAGGCTGGTGACGACGACCCACAGCCGGGCCCCCGTGTACCGCGGCGACCTGGACGACGTGGTCGGCGTGGTGACCCTGCAGGACCTGGTCGACGCCGGCGGCCGGGTCGCCGAGCATGCCCGACCCGCGCTGGCCCTGCCCGAGTCGATGGGGGTGCTGGATGCGCTGCGGCGGCTCCAGGGCGAACGCCAGCAGCTGGCCATCGTGATCAACGAGTACGGCGGCACCGAAGGCATCGTGACCGTGGAGGACCTGCTGGAGGAGCTGGTCGGGGAGATCTACGACGAGTTCGACGCCGACTCCCGCGGCATCCAGCGCCGACCCGACGGGTCGCTGGTCCTGCCCGGATCCTTTCCCCTCCACGACCTGCCCGATCTTGGCATCTCGCTGCCAGAAGGACCGTACACGACCGTGGCCGGCCTGGTCCTTGACCGCCTGGGCCGCCTGCCCGACAAGGGCGAAAGCGTCCAGATCGACGGCTGGCGGCTGGACGTCCTGGCCGTCGAACGCCACGCCATCACCCGGCTCCGGCTCGCTCCCATCAACGGCGACGCCGACCCTCCAGCTGACCGGCGGACCGGACTCGAGTGACTCCGCCGCCCGTCGGCGACACCCCGTCCCGCCAACGGCCAGAAGCGCGGTAGCGTGGCCGGCATGCAGCAGCAACCACGATCGGACCAGCGCGCGCCGGTGCCAAGCTGGTCGCGGCGGTTCGTCGTCGCCTACCTGGCCCTGTTCCTGGTCTGCGGGCTGGCCGGGTTCGAGGCCTGGCCGCTCACCGGCTGGCGGCTGTTCGCCGACGCCCGCCAGGCCAGGCAGCCGGGCTTCCAGGCGGTGACCGTCGACCGGGCCGGCCGCGAGACCCCGATCCGGTTCCGCCACCTGCCCGCCGGCTACCAGGGCGACGTCCAGGTCCTCAAGGGCTTCGCCGGCCTCCCGCCGCAGCGGCGGGCGGCCGTCTGCCAAGCCTGGGCCGAGGCGGTCAGGGACCGGGGCGGCGAGGTGGCGGCCGTGCGCGTCTACCAGACCGTGACCGACGTGTCGCGGCGGGTCGGGGATCGGGGCGCGCCACCGGCGAGGACGCTGCGCTTCACCTGCCGCGACGGGGACGTCCGTGCGCCGGCTTGAGGCCTGGCTGTTCGCCCCCGGCGACCCGCGCCGGCTGGCCGCGATCCGAATCGGCCTGTGCGCCCTGCTCGCGGCCCGGCTGGCCCGCGGCCCCTACCTGGAGCTGGCCGGCCAGCCGGCGGCCCTGTTCCGGCCGATCTCGTTCCTGCGCCTGCTGGACCGGATGCCCCCGGCCGAGGTGGTGGCCGCCCTGCAGGTGATCGCCGTTGCCGCCGCGGTGCTGGCCATGCTCGGGCTCCTGACCCGGGTCACCCTGCCCCTCGCCTGGCTGGCCGCCCTCCCCCTGGTCGCGATGACCTCCAGCCTCGGCAAGGTCGTCCACAACGACGTGCTGCTGCTGCTCTGCCTGGTCCCGCTCCTGCCCGCCCCGGCCGGCGCGGCCTGGTCGCTGGACGCCCGCCAGCGCGCCAGGGCCGGCCACGGCGCCGGCTTCGGCTGGCCGGTGCGGACGGCGATGCTGGTGGTCGCCGGGGCCTACTGCTGCTCCGGGCTGGCCAAGCTGCTCCACGCCGGCCCGGCCTGGGTGGCCAGCGACAACCTGCGCTGGGTGCTGTACGCCTCCAGTGACCAGCAGGACACCCCCAACCCGTTCGCCCTGTTCGTCGCCGACCGGCCCGTCCTCGCCCACCTGGTGGCGGCGGCCACCCTGGCCGTCGAGCTCGGCTTCCCGCTGGTGCTGTGGCGGCCCCGGCTGGCCTGGCTGTTCGTGCCGGCCGTGATCGCCATGCACGCCGGCATCGGGCTGGCCATGCGCCTGGACTACTCGGCCATGGCCGCCACCGTGCTGATCGTCATGGTCGACTGGCCAGCCGTTGCCGACCGCATCCGCCGGCCCGGCGCCGCCCCCGGTGGTCCGGGGCGACGGGCCGGCCCCGTCCCGGCCGAGGAGCGCCAGTGACCACCCAGGCCGACCTGATCCTGGCCGAGGAGCGCCGGTGACCACCCAGGCCGACCTGATCCTGGCGGGTGCGCCGGTGTACACCGCCGACCCGGGCCGCCGCTGGGCCGACGCCGTCGCCGTGCGGGCCGGCCGGATCGCCGCGGTCGGCCCGGAAGCAGACCTGCTCGCCCTGCGCGGGCCCGCGACCCGGGTGCTGCGGCTGCCCGGCGGCATGGTCCTGCCCGGCTTCCAGGACGCCCACGTCCACACCGCGGCCGGCGGCCTGGAACTGGCCCAAAGCGACCTGCACGGGGTCGAGCCGGAGGGCTACCCGGCGGCGGTTGCCCGCTACGCCGCCGGCCATCCCGCGCCGGCTGGGTGGTCGGCGGCGGCTGGGTGATGGACGCGTTCCCCGACGGCGGGCCCCACCTCGCCGCGCTGGACGCGGTGGTCGGCAACCGGCCGGTGTTCCTGGAGTCCACCGACGGCCACAGCGCCTGGGCCAACACCCGCGCCCTGGAGCTGGCCGGCATCACTCGCGCCACCCCCGACCCGCCACGAGGCCGGATCGAGCGCGACGCCGCCGGCGAGCCGACCGGTGCCCTCCACGAGGCCGCCATGGGCCTGGTCGGCGAGCTCGCCCCCGAGCCGGACCAGGCCGAATGGGAGGCCGCCATCGAACGCGGTCAGGCCCACCTGCACCGTCTCGGGATCACCGCCTGGCAGGACGCCTCGGTCAGCCCGGCCATGCTGGCCGCCTACCGGGGCGGTCGCCGAGCGGGGCCGGCTCACCGGCCGGGCGGTGGCCGCGCTCCGGTGGGACGTCGAGGCCGGCGACGCCCGGGCCCTGGCCACCCTGGTCGAGGGCTGGCCGGTCCACGCCGACCCCTCCCTGGACCTGGCTTGATCACCCGGACCATGGCCGGCAGCAGCACCACCACCCGGTCAGGCGCTCGTTCCGCAACGGTCCCGTCTCAGACCACACCGGCCAGGTCCACCTCCTCGTAGGCGGTGGAGCACGGGCTGCCCGGCGCCACCCACATCCGTCCCAGGTCCAGGTCGCAGATCATCGAGAACACCACCGCCGACGCCTCGTCGGCGGGTTCGCCGACGCCGTGCTCGCAGATGGCCTGGGCCCCGCCGCCGCCGTGGTCGGCCAGGATCTGGCCGAGCGCGGCCGGGGTCGCCGGGGAGCGCTCCTCGACCAGGGCCCGCAGCCGGTCCAGCCGGGCCTGGCTTCCCCGGCTGGGCGGCGGCGCGCGCTCGGCAAGCTCCGGGTCGGTGTAGTGGTTGGTGTGGCTGCCGGGGCCGCGGTTGACCGCGAACCGGGTGGCGCTGGTCTCGATGCTCATCGCGCTGCCGGTCCCGAAGGCGAAGCTGTGCCCGTAGCCGCCGGCCCGGCCGGGCAGGGTCGCCCGGCGCAGGGCGTCGGCCGGGGAGGAGGCCACCAGCGCGTGCCTGGAGACCAGCACCCGGGGCACGCCGACGCCGTCGTCGCCCGCGACCAGCGACTGGATGCCCTGGGCGACCCGGTACTCGTTCATGCCGACCGCCGGCAGGCAGCAGGCCAGGGTGGGGGAGACCAGGGCCGGACCATCGTCGGGCAGCTCGATCACCACGGCGACGTGGCCGAGCTCCCCCGCCAGCCACTGCTCGTTGTGGCCGAGCAGCGTGTACCCGGGGCCGGACACGGTCACCGTGGAGCAACGGTCCCCCGGGGTGCCGGCCGCGCCGCCGGCCTCCGCCGGCCCGGTCGACCCGGCGGCGCCGGTGACCTGGCCGAGCCTGGGCCCGCTGCGCGCCTCCAGCAGCGGGACCAGCTCCTCGAAGGCGTTGACGCAGAACAGCTCCCAGAACGACACCCCTGCCCCCTCGGCCATGCCGGTGACCAGCTCGACCAGATCGGGCAGCTCCCGTTCGGCGGCGTGCAGGTACGGGGCGAGCAGGGAGGGCAGCTCGCCGACGCCGACGCCCCGCCGGACCAGGTAGCGCCAGTAGAACTCGAGCGAATGCCGGACCAGGTCGGCCAGCTCGTAGCCGACCGTCCGGCCCCGCTCCAGCGGGTCGCCCCTGGCGACCACGACCCGCAGGGGGCTCACGGAGTCGCCTCGGGCAGACCGGCGCAGGCGAGCAGGAAGGCGGCCGCCCCGACAATCCACTCGCCGGTGGCGCTGACCGACGGCATGAGCAGGTACTCCCGGATCCGCTCCAGGTCGGCTGGGAACCGCTCGGCCACCCGAGCCTGCACCCGGGCAAGCAGCTCGTCCATTCCCGTATTCTGCTGCACCTGGATCATGGCCGGCCTCCCGCTGCGCCCGGGTCTGGATCGGCGTTGCCGACCGCCCTGGCCAGGCCCCCGGCGACCGAGACGTGGGCTCCGATGCGCACGCCGGCGCACCGCTAGAGGAGGTTGAGCAGAAGGCGGACCACGCTGCCGCGTCTGGCCCGCTCACCGGGCTCCGGACTCTGGTCGATCACCCGGCTGCCGAGGTTCAGCACGAAGCTCGCGCGCAGGCCGGCCGCGCGCAGCCGCTGCTCCGCCTGGTCCTTGGGCAGGCCGACCACCTCGGGGACCTCGACCAGGTCGGGGCCCTTGCTGACCCGGACGGTCACCGTCGACCCCCAGGTCGCCCGGTCGCCGGCGCCGGGCACGGTGCCGACCACCCGGCCCTCGGGGACGTTGTCGTCGAAGACCCGCTCCGGCCGGGCGTTGAGGTGGGCGGCGGCCAGGGCGGCCTCGGCGGCCCGGAACGGTCGCCCGGCCACCTGCGGCACCTCGACCTTGGGCTTGCCGACGCTGACGACCACCGTCACCCGCTGGCCGGCCTTCAGCACCGTCCCCGCCGGCGGGCGGGTCCCGATGACCCGGCCGGCCGGGACGGTCAGGCTGGTGCCGTCCTGCCGGTGGGACAAGATGTCCAGCTGCCTCAGCCGGCCGGTCGCGGCGCTCGCCGACCGTCCGGCCAGGTCGGGCAGGGTGATCCCGAGCGACTGCTGGAGCACGACGGTCGACTGCCGCTGGGCCTTCCTCCCGCCGGCGACGGACTGGGTGGCGATCAGGCCCTGGTGGACGCGATCGGAGGCGACCGGTTCGGCCATCCGGACCCGCAGGCCGCGGTCCTGCAGGTCTCTCGTCGCCTCGCCGACCTCAAGGCCGACCACCTGCGGCACGCGGACCGAGCCGCCGAGCAGGCCGCCGGCACGGGTGGCCAGGCCCGCGGCCAGCAGGCCGAGCACCAGCAGGACGGCCAGCAGCCAGCCCCGCCGGCGACGGTTGCCGGCCCGTGTCTTGGGCACCCGCCCCGTGGTCGGCCTCGGCCGCATCGGCGCCTGCCCGGCAGGCGGCAGCCGGGTCGCCCCCCCCGCCACCGTCGGCCAGCCCTCCAGGCTGCGGGTGGCCGCCCCGTGGCCCTCGTCCGGCCAGCTCACCGTCGGCGCCCCGGCTCGTGCCTGGTCGGGTGGGGCGGCGGCGCCGGCGGCCGGTGCCCAGCCGGCGGTGGTGTCGGGGCCCGCGGGCGGGAGCACGGTGGTGGCGCGCAGCGCCTCGTCGACCCGGCGCCGGCGCGGCGCCCCGATGGCGGCCGCGAAGTCGGAGGCGCGCAGGTAGCGCCCGGTCGGGTCGGGGTCGGTGGCCCGGGCAACGGCGGCGTCGAAGAGCTGCGGGATGCCCTCGGCCGCCTGGGACGGCGGCGGCACCCGGCCGCCCAGGTGCTGCCGGACGACCTGGCCGGGGTCGCCCTCGAACGGCGGCCGGCCGGTCACGCACTCCCAGGCGACCACCCCCAAGGCGTAGACGTCGGCCCGCCCGTCGACCACCCCGCCCCGCAGCACCTCGGGCGCGCAGTAGTGGACGGTTGCGGCCAGCGCCTGCCCGTGGCCGCGCTGGGCGGCCGCCCGGACCAGGCCGAAGTCGGCGACCTTGACCGTCTCGCTGGTCAGCAGCACGTTCTCCGGCTTGACGTCGAGGTGGACCACGCCGGCGTGGTGGGCATGGTCGAGCGCGTCGGCGACCGGGCCCAGCAGCTCCGCGGTGGTCTCGGGACCCAGGCGCCGCTGGCTGTCGAGCAGCGCGCGCAGGGTCCGGCCGCTGACATGCTCCATCACGATCCAGGGCAGGCCGCGCTCCTCGCCGGAGTCGTAGACGGCCACGACGTTGGGATGGGAGAGGCGGGCGGCGGTGCGGGCCTCGCGCCGGAACTGCTCGGAGAACCCGCGGTCGCGGGCGAACTCCGGGCGCGGCACCTTGATCGCCACCACCCGGTCGAGCTGCCGGTCGTGTCCGCGGTAGACGATCGCCATGCCGCCCTGGGCGATGCGGGCGACGACCTCGTAGCGGCGGCGGCCGAGGGTCCGGCCGACAAGGGCGTCCAGGTCGGCGGTGTGTCTGGCCAAGGTCAGTCCCAGGATCGGTCGCCGCCCGGCGGATACCGGCCGGCAGAGAATTCTAAGCAGGCCCGACCCACAACTGCACGCAACCGCCCAGCCGGCAGCTCCGCTGGCCCTTCGCCGATGTCGGGGGTGAGAATGTCCGGGACATGGCCTTCGACGACGAGCTGGGACTGCTCGGCTACCGCCTTGCCCAGGAGAAACGGGACGGCACCCGGACATTCTCGCTGGCCCGCAACCGCTACCTCACCTACTGGCTGCACCTGCCCGCCGACGATTCCGTTGGCCTGTTCACCTGGGAGTTCGCCCTCGGCGAGTACATGGACGAGTACGGGCTGCAGGTCGGGGCCAACGAGCCCCTCAACCAGTTCCTGTTCCCCCAGGTCGACACCGAGGTGGCGCAGGACATGGCCGAGGTCGTCAAGGCCATGGAGCGCACCGAGGCGATGTTCGCCGGCATGAACTTCGGCCACCGCGGGTGAACCGGGTTGTCGGCCCGCCCGGCAGGGTAGGTGGGGCGGGCGGGCCGATGGAGTAGGCTCCATCCCCCTGGCCCCCCCGTTGGAGGAGGCAGCATGCGCCGCGGTGGTTCCCTGCTCATCACGATTCTGCTGCTGTTGGCCGCGTTCTGGGCCGGCATCCAGTACGAGCGGAACAACTGCAAGATCGACCTGCCGAACAGCGCCCAGCAGGTCGACCAGTCGGTCAAGTGCCGCGACTACAAGGGTGTCGACCTTCCCGGCTAGGACGTTCGACCGGTGGCCGGTGGGCCGCCCGGAGCCGGCAGCGGCCACCGGCGGCCCACCCGCCTGGTGGGGGGAGGTGCGGTGCTGGGGCGCGCCAGCTACCTGGTCCTGATGGCCGCCTGCCTGCTGGTCACCCTGCCCCTGGAGCTGGTCCTCAAGGCGGGGGTGTACCGCCGGCCCTGGCGCTGGCTGGCCGCCCTGCTGCCGGTGTTCGTGGTCTTCAACCTGTGGGACTGGGTGGCCATCCGGCGGGCCCACTGGACCTACAGCCAGCGCTACACCACCGGGATCGACCTGCTCGGGCTGCCGCTTGAGGAGCTGGTGTTCTTCGTGGTCGTCCCCACCTGCGCGCTGCTCACCTACCAGGCGGTCGTGCGGCTGCTCCCTCCGAGGGAGGAGCCGGGCGGGTGATCAAGGAGTACACCTTCGCCGCGGCCTGCGGGGTCGTGCTCGCGGTCCTGCTCGAGGTGCTGGTGCTGCGCACCGGCATGTTCCGTGACCGCCGCTACTGGACGGCCGTCGGCATCGTCGCCTGCTTCCAGCTGCTGGTGAACGGGGTGCTGACCTGCCCGCCGATCGTCAGCTACAACCCAGCGGAGATCCTCGGCCCGCGGGTCGCCTGCGCCCCGATCGAGGACCTCGGATTCGGGTTCGCGATGGTCACCGCCACCATCGGCATCTGGCGCCGCGTCGCCCCCCGACCCGGCGACCCCTGACCGTGGCCACCCTGTCCCCCCCTGGTCGACCCGGACGGCGTCGACGAGGCGATGCTCGCGCTGCTGGCAAGGATGTGAGCCAGGGGGCGGTCAGACTTCCAGGCGGTGCAGGGACTTGCGGACCCGCTCGGCAATGCCGACCGCGTCAAGGCCCAGCTCGGCCAGCAGCACCTCGCGCTTGCCGTGGGGGAGGAACTGGTCGGGGATGCCCAGCCGCAGCAGCGGCGTGTGGACCTTCTCGTCGGCCAGGACCTCGGCCACGGCCGAGCCGAAGCCGCCGGCCAGCACGTTGTCCTCGACGGTCACGACCAGGCGGTGGGCCCCGGCGACGGCGCCGAGCCGAAGGTCGAGCGGCTTGACCCAGCGGGGGTCGACCAGGGTCACGCTGATCCCGTCCTGCTTGAGCAGCCGGGCCGCGTCCTCGCAGGAAACGGCCAGCTTGCCGAGGCCGAGCAGCAGCACGTCCCTGCCGCGGGTGCGCACGTCCCAGGCCCCGAGCTTCATCTTGCGGACCGGGCCGGCGACGGTGAGCCTGGGCGTGGTCGACCGCGGGAAGCGGATCGCGAACGGGCCGGCGGTGTGGGCGACCGCGGTGGCCAGGGCACGGCGCAGCTCGGCGCCGTCGCGTGGCGAGGCGATGACGAGGTTCGGGATCTGACGCAGGTAGGTGACGTCGTAGACGCCGTGGTGGGAGGAGCCGTCCTCGCCGGTGATGCCCGAACGGTCGAGCACGAAGATCACCGGCAGCCGGTGCAGGGCGACGTCCATCATCACCTGGTCGAAGGCCCGCTGCAGGAAGGTCGAGTAGATGGCGCAGACCGGCCGCAGCCCCTGCAGGGCCATGCCGGCGGCCATGGTCACCCCGACCTGCTCGGCGATGCCGACGTCGAACACCCGGTCGGGGAACTCGGCCTGCATCACCGTCAGCTTGGTCGGGCCCAGCATGGCGGCCGAGATGGCGACCAGCTCCGGGTGGCGGCGGGCCTCGTCGAGCAGGGCCTGGCCGAACACCTCGGTGAACTGCAGGTCGTCGCCGGACCTGGGCAGGACCCGGCCCGTCTCCGGGTCGAAGGCGCCGAGCGAGTGGAGGTTGTCCTCCTCGTGCTGCTCGGCCGGCGGGTAGCCGCGGCCCTTCTGGGTGATGACGTGGAGCAGGACCGGGCCGGGCACCCGCTTGGCGTGGTCAAGCGCCTTCTCCATGGCGGCGAGGTCGTGGCCGTCCACCGGTCCGGCGTACTGCCAGCCGAGGTCCTCGAACACCACCCGGGGCGCCACCAGCGCCTTGGCTCCCTCCTTGAACCGCTTGGCCGCCTCGACCATGCCCTCGCCGACCAGCGGCACCCGGCCGAGGGTTTCCTCGACGCCCTTCTTCAAGGTCTCGTAGCCGGGGTGGAGGCGGAACGGGGCCAGGTGGCCGGCCAGGCCGCCGACCGTCGGGGCGTAGGAGCGGCCGTTGTCGTTGAGGATCACCAGCAGGTCGGGCTTGCGGTGGCCGATCAGGTTGAGCGCCTCCAGCGCGACCCCACCGGTGAGCGAGCCGTCGCCGACGACCGCCACCACCCGCCCCTCGGCGCCGGTGGCCTGGTTGGCCTCGGCAAGCCCAAGGGCGTAGCCGAGCGCGGTCGAGGCGTGGGAGTTCTCGATCACGTCGTGGGGGCTCTCGGAACGCGACGGGTAGCCGGACAGGCCGCCGAGGGTGCGCAGGTTGGCGAAGTCGTCCCGGCGGCCGGTGAGCAGCTTGTGCACGTACGCCTGGTGGCCGGTGTCCCAGACGATGCGGTCGACCGGCGAGTCCAGGGCCCGGTGCAGGGCGATGGTGAGCTCGACGACGCCGAGGTTGGGGCCGAGGTGGCCGCCGCGGGCGGCCACCGCTCGGACCAGGAAGTCCCGGATCTCGGCGGCCAGCTCGGTGAGTTGGGCGCCGGAGAGCTGTCGCAGGTCGCTTGGTTGCTTGATGGATTCCAGCATGACCGCTCGAGGATATGGCCTTTTCGGTGTTTCCGCCTCCCGACGGGGCGAGCCTACCGTAGCGAGGTGTCGGCACGACGAACCGCCAGCAGGAGCTGGAAGCAGCCGGCCGCCTCCAGGACGGCCAGGACCGCCAGCGCCAGGGGATAGCCGGCGTGAAGAGCGGCCTGCGCCGGGCCGGCGCCGGCGAGCTGGGCGGCGCCGACGATCAGGCCGGCCAGGCCGAGCACGACCAGCCGGGTCGGCCGCTCGCCGGGGGTGGCCAGCGACCAGGCGGCCACGACCTGGGCGGCCTGGGCTCTCGCCCGCACGTACTCGAGCAGTAGCAGCAGCCCGGAAGCGGCCGTCCCGGTGGCGACGGCCAGCGCCGCCCAGCCCGGATCGGCCGTGGTCGCGACCAGCACGACCGGCCCGGCAACCACGGCCAGGTCGGCCAGCCGGTCGGCGGTCGAGTCCCACACGAACCCGAACGCGCTGCTGCGGCCCTGCATCACCGCCACCGCCCCGTCGACCGAGTCGGCCACCCCGGCCAGCAGTGTCAGCGACCCGGCGGCGGCGGCCCAGCCCGGGCCGAGGGTGGCCGTCCAGCCGGCCACCAGCGCCAGCCACAGCGCGGCCAGCGTGACCAGGTCCGGGTCCACCCCGGCGCGGGCCAGCGGCGCCCCGACGGCGTACGGCAGCCGCAGGTAGGCGGCGGCCAGCCGGCCCCCGGGCTGCGCCTCCTCCCCGAGCAGGTGCGCCGCCCGCCACCCGGCCTGGTACCGCTCGAACGTCCAGGCGGCCGGCGGCCCGGCCGCTCCCGCCTCGGCGTCGCCGGGCGGCCGGGCCGGGGCGGCCGGCGGGAGGCGACCAGACGGGGTGCGCGCCAGCGCGGTCCAGGCGAGGATGGCGACGCCGGCCACGCCAAGGCCGACCCCGGCCCATCCCGTCACGTCCACCGTCCGACCCCCGTCCATCCAGGTCCGCCGTGCCACTCCGACCGGCCCTCACGCCGGTCCAGGCACGTTCCCATCCACCGGGAGGTGCTGCTTGCCGTCGCGGGCTCGCAACCTTGTCGCCCTCCTGGCCGGGGTCGCCGGGCTGGCCGCCGGGGTCCACAGCCTTGCACGGCTCCGGCGGGCCGGGCGACCCGAGCACTGGCTCGGCCCTGGCCACCCCGGGGTGTTCAGCGAGTCGGTCAGCGTGGTCGTGCCCGCCCGCGACGAGGCCGGGCGGATCGGGGGCTGCGTGGCCGCGCTGCTGGCCCAGGACGCCGCCGTCGCCGAGGTGGTGGTGGTCGACGACGCCTCCACCGATCGAACGGCGGAGGAGGCGCAGGCGGCCGGGGCCATGGTCGAGCCGGCCCCGCCTCCGGGCCCGGGCGCCGCCGGCAAGGCGGCCGCCTGCGCCCTTGGGGCGGCGGTCGCCCGGGAGGGCCGCTGGCTGGCCTTTGTCGACGCCGACGTGCTGCTGGCCCCCGAGGCCCTCTCGCGGCTCCAGGCGGCCTGCCTGGCCTCCGGGGCGGCGGCGGCCAGCCCGCTGGCCAGGCAGGCGACCGGGACCTGGTGGGAGGAGCTGCTCCTGCCCGACCTGGGCCTGCAGGTGGCCGAGCGGCTGGACCTCGACGCGGTCGCCGACCCGGCCCGGCCGGCCGCCTTCCTGTCCGGGCAGTGCCTGCTGGTCCGACGGGACGCCTACGACGCCGTGGGCGGCTTTGCGGCCGTGGCCGGTTCGCTGGTCGAGGACGTCGCCCTCGCCGGCAGGCTCAAGGCGGTCGGCTACCGGCTGGACGTCCGTCTGGCCCCCGGCCTTGCCGCGGTGCGCATGTACGGCCGGTTCGGCGACCTGCGGGAGGGGCTGGCCAGGAACCTGGCCGAGGTGTGGGGGGAGGGGACCGGCTCGCTGGCCAGGCAGGCGGCGCGGGCGGCGGCCGGGGCGGCGCCCTGGCTGGCTCTTGCCGCGCGGCCGGGGCCGGCGGCCAGGCGGGTGGCGGTCGCCGGCGGCCTGCTCCAGCTGACCGTCCGGGCCGGCGGCCGGCTGGTCGCAGGGGCCGACCCTCGCCTGGCGCCCGGCTACCCGCTGGCCGACATGGTCCTGCTGGCCGTCTACGCCGACTCGGTCCGCCGTCGCCGCAGCGGCGCCCCGGTCATCTGGAAAGGCCGCACCTACCGGGCCGGTACGCCCGACATCCGTTTGTAACAAGGATTTGCGGGAGCGCCGGCGGCCCAGTGGCTACCATGGCCGGCGTGACCGGTATCTCGATCCGCCTGCGGGCCGCCTCGCCGGGGCTGATCGCCCTGCCCTGGCTGGACCGGCTCGATGCATGGCCGCCCGAGGCGGCCGCCTTCCGCGACCTCAACGTCGGGCCGAGCCGCCACCTGGTCCGCTTCGTGGAGGCCGACTCGGTCCTGTACGCCCTCAAGGAGCTGCCGACCCGGATCGCCGACAAGGAGTACCGGGTGCTGCGGGACCTCGAGCTCCGCGAGCTCCCGGCGGTCCGGCCGGTCGGCCTGGTCGACCACCCCGACAGCGGCAACTCGATCCTGGTCACCGAGTTCCTCGAGCACTCCTGGCAGTTCCGGCGGCTGTTCCGGCGGCTGCCCCGCGAGCTGGTCAAGCACCGGGAGCGGCTGCTCGACGCGATCGCCGGCCTGCTGGTCGACCTGCACCGGGCCGGGGTGTTCTGGGGGGACTGCTCGCTGGCCAACACCCTGTTCAAGCGCGACGGCCAGCTGCTGCAGGCATACCTGGTCGACGCCGAGACCAGCGAGGTCCACCCCGGCCTGACCAACGGCCAGCGCGCCCACGATCTCGACATCCTGGTCGAGAACGTGTCCGGTGACCTGGTCGACGTCTCCATGGAGCTGGGGGAGGGCGGCGAGCGGATCGAGGAGGACCTGGCCGCCGCCGAGAGCATCGCCGACCGCTACCGGGCCCTGTGGGACGAGCTGACCCACGAGGAGACCTTCGGGCCGGTCGACCGCTACAAGGTCGAGGCCAGGGTGCGCCGGCTCAACGAGCTCGGCTTCGCCATCGACGAGCTCGCCCTCGAGCCGGCCACCGCCGACCGCAGCACCCTGCGGCTCAAGGTCGCGGTGGCCAACCGCCGCTTCCACGCCCAGGAGCTGCAGCGCCTGACCGGCCTCGAGGTCGGGGAGGGGCAGGCCACCATCCTGCTCAATGACCTCCGCTCCCACCAGTCCCGGCTGGCCATGGAACAGCCGGAGGCGGTGGCCAACGACGTCGTGGCCGGCTTTCGCTGGCGCACCGACGCGTTCGAGCCCGGCATGGCCAAGGCGGCCGCCGCCCTCGGGGACGTCGCCGACCCCATCCAGGCCTACTGCGACCTGCTGGAGGTCCGCTGGCTGCTGTCGGAGCAGGAGCGCCGCGACGTCGGCGAGGAGGCCGCCCTGGCCGCCCTGGCCAGAAGGCAGGCTCCGTCGGAGTCGGCCGCCCAGATGGTGGTGGCCGAGAGCGCAACGGCCAGCTTCCCCCGGGTCGACAGCTAGGGCCGGGCCGGGGTGGCGGCGGCGATGTCGCCGGTCAGGTAGCGCTGCAGGTTCGGCCCGATCGCGGCCGCGACCAGGGCGGGCGGAGCCGAGGCCAGCGGCTCCACCCGGATGATGTAGCGGGCCAGCAGCAGGCCGACGAGCTGGGAGCCGACCAGGCTGGCGCGCAGCTTGGCGTCGGGGCTGCCGAGCTCCTCGGCGATCCGGCCGAGGACCTCCTCGGTGATGAACTCGCGCAGCATGGCGGCGGCCCGCTCGTCCGAGACCGCCGAGCGGACCAGGGCCAGCATGGGGCTGTTGTTGGCCGCCTGGTCCCAGACCGACAGGAACAGCCCGATCATCCGCTGGCCGATCACCTCGGGGTCGTCGGCCAGCAGGGCCGAGAGCTGCTCGACCGGGTTGACCGGAAGCTGCACCGCGGCCACGAACAGACCCTGCTTGGTGCCGAAGTAGTGGTGGACCAGGGCTGGGTCGACGCCGGCCAGCTCGGCCACACCGCGGATGGTGGCCCGCTGGTAGCCGTGCTCGGCAAAGGCCCGCCGGGCAGCGTCCAGGATCGCCTCCCTGGTCCCGCTGACCCCGGGCCGCCGGCCGGTCCGTGCCATCGCCTGTTCCCTCCGCGAACTCGCCAACCGTTGAAATAGCCTACCCGAGATCGCCTACGGGCGGGCGCTGAGCAGGAAGCCGCCCCGCTCCTCGTAGGTCAGCAGGCCCACGAAGGCGGAGCGGACCTCGAGACTGACCTCCCGCTCCT
Source organism: Actinomycetes bacterium (assembly GCA_036003705.1). GTDB lineage: Bacteria > Actinomycetota > CALGFH01 > CALGFH01 > CALGFH01 > CALGFH01. The sequence goes on from DASYSE010000093.1 coordinate 45,692, forward strand.
CCTTGACCACCAGGCCGTCGGCGTCCAGCCACAGGTCCCGGACGGCGCCGCCGGTCGACCGGCCTGACAGGGCCGTGACCAGGCGGACGTGCCTGGTGGCGACGGCGCCGCCGTCGGTCTGGACCGTCTCGGCGCCGCGGTAGACGGTGGTGTTGACCGAGGTCGAGGCGTCCTCGCCGCAGCGCCAGCCGCGGGCCGCACCCGGCCGCCGGCCGGTGAGCAGGCGGCGGCCGACCGGTGCGCAGGCGAACCGCTGCACCCCCGGCACCAGGAAGTAGGTCAGGCTGGTCGAATAGGCGAAGTCGTCGGCGTCGTCGCCGTCGGCGCAGAAGTCGTAGGTCTCGACGTGCTGGTCGAAGATGGGGATGGTCTCCCGCCAGCGGCAGCCGCCCCGCCAGGTGATCACCCTGACCGTCTCCGCTGGATAGACGCGGTTCACCCCGAAGCGGTCGATCCGCTCGTAGCCGCTGGTGCGGTAGCGGTAGACCCCGGCCGGAGGCCGCGGGCCGGTCGCGGTCCCGGTGGCCGCCGGGACCGTCCGGCCGGCGAGGAAGCTGGCCTTGGCCTGTTCGGCCCCCACCGGGGTGGCCAGCCCGCGGGCCCACAGCAGGAATCCGTCCGCTCCCGCCACCACCAGGGCCACGACCACCGCGGCCCGCAGCCAGCGCCCGGCCCGGCGCGCAGCGACCGGCTGCCGGGTAGCCCGGGACAGGGTCGCGCCGCGGCGGACGGTCACGGGCTCCCCGGGGTGGTGACGCTGACCCGGCGTTCGGCCCGGGCGGCGGCCCGGGCGGCGATGAGCTGGCGGCTGGCGACGCTGAGGCGGCGGTGGCGGGGGACCCGGACCCGGCCCTGGAGGATCTGGTAGCCGGCCCGTTCGACCTCGTCCAGGATGGCCTGGTACAGCCGGGTGGCGACCCGGATGCAGGGCCGGGAGGAGGGGGCGAGCAGGTCGATGCCGGGTTGGGCGGCCCGGTAGTGGGCTCTGGCCCGGTCGACCTGGAAGGCCAGCAGCTCGGCCACCTGGGGGGTGGCCCGGGTGGCGGCCAGGTCGGCGCGGCCGACCCCGAACCGTTCCAGGTCGGCCTGGGGGAGGTAGACGCGGCCGCGGCTCAGGTCTTCGGCGACGTCGCGGATGAAGTTGGTGAGCTGGAAGGCCAGGCCGAGCTGGCGGGCGTGCTCGCGGGCGGCCGGCGGGTCCGAGGTTTCCAGGATCGGGGTCAGCATGGTGCCGATCACCGCCGCCGACCCGTCCATGTAGCCGAGCAGGTCCTGGTAGGTCTGGTAGCCGTCGGTGTCAAGGTCCATGGCCATCGAGTCCAGGAACTTCTCGAAGTCGGCGACGTCCAGCTCGAAGGCGCGCACGGTGTGGAGCACGGCCGGCAGGACCGGGTCGTGGCAGGGCGCGCCGCGCAGGCCGGCGAAGAAGTGCTCGCCCCAGGCACGCAGGGCGGCCGCCCGCCGCTGGTGGTCCAGGGTCGAGGAGAGGTCGTCGACGATCTCGTCGGCGTAGCGGACGAACCCGTACAGGGCGTGGACGTGGCGGCGTTTCCAGCCGGGCAGCAACCTGGTGGCCAGGTAGTAGGTCCGCCCGTGGCGGGCGTGGAGCTGCCGGCAGCGCTCATAGGCGGCGCCGAGGGTCCACGGCTCCACGCCCGCCATCCGGGCCGGCCCGGGCGCCGCCACCCTGGCCGGCCTCACCGGTGCCCCTGCTTCCTGGAGAGCACCCGCTCGGCGGCCAGGCGGCCGGAGACCAGGACCATCGGCACCCCGACCCCGGGCACGGTGCCCATGCCGGCGAACCACAGGCCTGGCACGGTCGCCGAGGCGTTGGCCGGCCGGAACCAGCCGGTCTGGCTGAACCGGTGGTCCAGCGAGAACGGCGTCCCGGCGCTGAGCCCCTGCGCCTCCCAGGCGGGCGGGTCGACGACCAGCTCGGCCGCCCTGTCCCGGCGCAGGTCGCCGTAGCCGAGGGCGGCCAGCCGGCCGTACAGCCGTTCGCGCAGGCGCGGCCCGACCTCGGCCCAGTCCAGGCCGGCCTCGGTGTTGGCGGTCGGTTCCAGCACGAGCAGGGTGGCATGCCCCGGCGGGGCGGCGTCGGGGTCCTCGGGGGAGGGGTAGGTGACCAGCAGGCTCGGGTCGGGCTGGATGCCGCCGTGGCGGGTGAGCGCCTCGAAGCTGCCCTTCCAGTCGCGGCCGAGGTGCACGGTGTGGTGGGCCTGGCCCTCCAGCTGCCTGGTCAGGCCCAGGTGGACCAGGTAGCAGGACGGGGCGAAGCGCAGCCGGCGCCGCTGCACCCGCCAGTCCCTGGCCGCCGGCGGGAGCAGATGGGCGTAGGCGGCCGGCAGGTCGCTGGAGACGACGACGTCGTCGGCGGCCAGGCGCTCCCCGCCGGCCAGCAGTACCCCGGTGACCCCGCCGGGGCCGCCCTCGACCCGCTCGACCCGGGTGGAGCAGCGCAGGCCGGCGCCGGCCTTCTCGGCCACCCCGGCAAGGGCAAGGGCAAGGGCGTGCATGCCGCCGCGACGGGGGAAGAACGCGCCCCCGACCGTGTCCATGTGGGCCACCACCGCGTAGATGGCGAGCGCGTCGAACGGTGACAGACCCGTGTACAGGGCCTGGAAGGTATGGGCCCGGCGCAGCCGCCAGTCGGTCAGGTGGGTGGCGACCAGCGCGTGCAGCCGGCGGAAGCCGCCCAGCCGGGCCAGCCGCAGCAGGGCCAGCGGGCGGACCAGGTCGGCGGGGCCATCGACGTTGCGGTCGATGAACCCGCCCCACTCGGCCTCGAACATCCTCCCCAGGTGGTCGCGGAAGGCCAGGTAGCGGCCGGCCTCCTCGGGCCCGGCGAGCCGCTCGACCTCCGCCGCCATCCGTTCCCGGCCGGGCAGGACGTCGAGACGGCTGCCGTCGTGGAAGGTGAGCCGGTAGATCGGGTCGAGCGGGACCAGCTCCAGCCAGTCCTCCAGCTCCTCGCCGGCCGCGCCGACGGTGGACCGGACCACCTCGGGCATGGTGAGCACCGACGGCCCGGTGTCGAAGCGGTAGCCGCCGATGGCGACCGTGCCGCAGCGGCCGCCAGGGGCCGCCTCGGCCTCGACCACGACGACCTCGCGGCCGGCCGCGGCCAGGTGGATGGCGGTGGAGAGGCCGGCAAGGCCAGCCCCAACGACCACCGTCCGCCCCGCCACGGCCGTCCTAGGCGCTTCGGTCGGTGACGTGGTCGGCGAGCGCCAGCAGGGCGTCCCGTGCCGTCTCGTCGATCCCGCCGGCGGCGGCCAGCGCGGCCTTGGCCTCGGCCAGCAGCTCACCGATGCGGGCTTCGGTGGCGGCCAGGGCCCCGCAGTCGGCGATCGTCCGGCGCAGCTCGGCAACCTCGTCCTCGGGCAGCTTGGCGTTGCCGAGCGCGCCCTCGAGCAGCTGCCGGCCGGCGCTTCCGGCCCGCCGCCTGGCCAGCATGACCAGGTAGGTCTCCTTGCCCTCGCGCAGGTCGTCGCCGGCCGGCTTGCCGGTCACCTCGGGGGCGCCGAACACCCCGAGGATGTCGTCGCGGAGCTGGAACGCCTCGCCCAACGGCAGCCCGTAGGCCGAGTAGGCCGCGGCCAGCTCGGTCTCGCCCCCGGCGATCGCGTGGCCCAGGTGCAGGGGCCGCTCGATGGTGTACTTGCCCGACTTGTAGGTGAGGACCCGGCGGACGGCGGCCTCGTCGGGCGCGCCCCGGCGGGCCTCGACCAGGTCCAGGTACTGGCCGCCCATCAGCTCCGAGCGCAGGCGGTTGAAGACCCGCAGGGCGGCGGCCAGCCGGTCGTCGGGCAGGCCGGCCTCGGCCAGGGCGACGTCGGCCCAGGTGAAGGCCAGGTCGCCCATGAGCACGGCCGCGCCCTCGCCGAAGGCGGCCGGGTCGCCCCGCCAGGAGCGGGCGCGGTGCAGCTCGGCGAAGCCGACGTGCATGGCCGGGCGGCCCCGCCTGACCTCCGAGCCGTCCATGATGTCGTCGTGGATGAGCGCGCAGACGTGCAGCAGCTCCACCGAGCAGGCCGCCCGGATGGCCGCCTCGGCCTCCTGGCCGTCGGGGGCGCCGCCCGCGCCCCGGTAGCCCCAGTACACGAAGGCGGGACGCAGCCGCTTGCCGCTCTCGAGGGTGAATCTCGTCAGCGCGTCGCTGACCGGGCCGGCGTCCGCGCCGAGGAACCCGAGGGCCGACAGCTCCTGGTGGAGCAGGGCGGCCAGGGCCCGGTCGACCCGGGTGCGCACGGCCTCGGCGTCAAGGGGCGTTGCCAGGATGGGCTCGAGAGGGTCGGTCACCTGGCTCGGGCTCCCTCTGCTGCCGGTCATGGTCGTCATGCGCTGTGCTTCGATGCGAGCATCCTAGTCGGATGCACCTTCCGCCGCCTCGGGCCGTCACGGTCGGCTTGTAGCCTGAGGCGATGACGATCCGGAGGGGTTCGGGGAAGCCCAGCGGGGCGCCTCGGAAGATCGGGCCGGTGCGGCCCAGCGGCGAGCTGGTCGCCGGGGGCCGGCCGCTCGGCCCGGGCGAGGTCGACGGGCTCGGGATCCTCCACGCCGACCTCGACGCCTTCTACGCCAGCGTCGAGGTGCTCAAGGATCCCGGCCTGCGGGGCCGGCCGCTGCTGGTCGGCGGGACCGGTGGTCGCGGGGTCGTCACCTCGGCCTCCTACGAGGCGAGGGCGTTCGGCTGCCGCAACGCCATGCCCATGGCCCGGGCCCGCCAGCTGTGCCCGCAGGCGGTCGCGGTCCCGCCCGACTTCGCCGCCTACCGCCGCTGCTCGGCCAGCGTCATGCGGGTCTTCCAGAGCGTCACCCCGCTGGTCGAGCCGCTCGCCCTCGACGAGGCGTTCCTGGACGTCCGCGGAGCCCGGTCGCTGTTCGGCGACGCGGTGGCCGTCGCCCGGCTGCTGCGGGCCCGGATCCGGGAGGAGGCCGGCCTGGTCCTGACCGTCGGCGTGGCCGGCAACAAGTTCCTGGCCAAGCTGGCCTCGACCCGCGGCAAGCCGGACGGCCTGCTGGTGGTCCCGCCCGGCCGGGCGCTGGAGTTCCTGCACCCCCTGCCCGTCGACGCCCTCTGGGGCGCCGGCCAGGCGACCATCGGGGTGCTGGCCCGCTACGGCCTGCGCACCGTCGGTGACGTCGCCACCACCCCGCTGGCCACCTTGGAGCGGGCGCTCGGCCCGGCCGCCGGGGCGCAGCTCCACCAGCTGGCCTGGGCGCGTGACGACCGCGAGGTGGTGCCGTTCGAGGCGGCCAAGTCGGTCGGCTCCGAGGAGACCTTCGCCGCCGACATCGACGACCCGGCACGGCTGGCCCGCGAGGTGCTGCGCTGCTGCGTGCGGGTCGGCCGCCGGCTGCGTGAGGCCGGTCTGGCCGGCCGCACGGTCACCCTGAAGCTCCGCTATGCCGACTTCCGCACCATCACCAGGGCCCGCACCCTGCCGGCTGCCACCGACACCGACACCGAGCTGCACGAGGTCGCCGGCGACCTGCTGGCCCGCCTCCAGCTCGGCCGGGCCCCGGTGCGGCTGGTCGGCGTCACCGTCAGCAACCTGCAACGGGCCGGGGCGCCGCTGCAGCTCCGGCTCGGACCGGAGCGTCCCGGCTGGGAGGCGGCGGTGCGGGCCGCCGACGCGGTCAGGGCCCGGTTCGGCGAGGAGGCGATCGACCTGGCCTCCCTCACCGGCGACCGCCCGGCCGAGGCCTACCAGGAAGCCCGCCAGACGCCCCGCCCCCGCCGCGACCCCCTCCTCCCCCCCGACGACGACCGCTGATCGCAGCCACTGTCGTCGGCCGTGTCCCCGCCTCCGGTCACAAGAACGCTGGAGTTGCCGGCCGGGATTCACCGCTGTGTTGTCGGCCGCGTCCCCCGGCCTCCGGTCACATGAAAGCCCGAGTTGCCGGCCGGGATTCACCTCTCCGTGGTCGGCCGCGTCCTCGCCTCCGGTCACCGGAAAGCCCGAGTTGCCGGCTGGGCCTCACGTCTGTTGTTGAGGGGGTAGTGCCCGGGTACACTCGGAGGAACACCACCGTATGACCCTGGCCGGAGCCTCACATGCCGCTGTCGGAGCACGAGCAACGCATCCTGGCCGAGATCGAGCGGCGGTTGCTCGAAGAGGATCCCAAGTTCGCCCATCAGGTGGGCTCCTCGTTCCGTGCCCATCTGGCCCGCCGCCTCAAGCTGGCCGTGGTCGGGTTCATCCTCGGCCTGGTCGTGCTGGTTGCTGGGTTCGTCCAGAACGTCGCCGTCGGCGTCGCCGGCTTCGTCATCATGCTGGCCTCGGTGTTCGTGTTCGTGCGGACGATGCGCCGCCGGGCCACGGTGGAACGCCCGGTCGATGGCGCCGCCGCCGCGGCCGCTGCGCCGCCGGCTGGCCCGCGCCGCACCGGCGCCCCCAAGGGCGGCCTCGATGCCTGGTGGGGGCGGATGACCGAACGCTGGCGCTCGCGATGGGAGGAGCGCGGCGGCCAGGGCCCTCCCTGACCCGCCTGGGCCTCCGCACCGACCGCGCCGGGGTGCTGCCCGACCGGCTCGAGCGCACCTGCGAGCTCTCGCGTGCGTGGCCCTGGCCCTCGATCGCCTGGCCCGAGTGCGCCCTGCTCCGCGACCTGTGGCGGCGGGCCAGCTAGTGGCGGGCGAGCGGTCGGGGCGCGAACAGGCTGCGGGGGCTGACCGCGGCGACCAGCCGCCGGCGCCAGCCGAGCCGGCCGGACAGCCGGGCCCTGGCCGCCCTGGCCAGCCGCCTGGCCCGGTGGGCCTGGTCGCTTTCCGGCTCGGCGGCGGCGTACTCCGCCCGCTCGAACAGCCCGGTCAGCTCGACCAGAGGGTCGGCGTCGCCCGCGAAGTCGTCGCGGAGCCGCCGCGCGTAGGCTGCCGGCGTCTCCGCGCGCCCGCGGCCGATGCCGGCGTCACGGGCCCAGCTGGTCACCTCGGTGTAGGACTCGGCAACGGCGTCGCGCGGCCGGTGCGCGGCCCGTCGCCTGGCCAGGCCGTTGCGGGCCCACTTGACGCCGGGGACCAGTGCCACCAGCAGCAGGACGGCCAGCCCGGCCTGGACGACCGGGCGCCGCAGCCACCCGTTGCCCGACTGGCCGCCGGCGGCCGGGTCGTCGGCGGCGTTGGGCTCAGGCGCCCTCACCCGCTGCGGGGGAGGGGTCTGGGTCGTGCCGGGGTCGGCCGGCTGGCTGTCCTGGCCCGCCTCGCCGGCGGGCACTCGGCCGCTGGGGGTGGTGTAGACGGGCACCGGCACCGTGCCGTCGGCCCGCGGGGTCGGCTCGAACGCCACCCAGCCGGCCTTGGGGAACCACAGCTCCGGCCAGGCGTGGGCGTCGTGGGTGGTGACCTGCACGTAGTCGTTGTCGACCACCTGGCCGGCGGTGAAGCCGACGGCCACCCGGGAGGGAACGCCGACCTGGCGGGCCATCATGGCCATGGCGATGGCGAACTGCTCGCAGTATCCCTCCCGCACTTCGGTCAGGAAGCGCCGCAGCTGGTTGCCACCGGCCGAGAGGGCGGGCACGTCCAGGTTGTAGCGGAAGTTTCCCCGCAGGTAGTCCTGGATGGCCAGGGCCTTCTTGAAGGGCGTGTCGGCGTGCTTCCCCTCGACCACCGTTTCGGCCTGCTGGCGGACGGCGGGGTCGAGGTTGCCGGTCTCCAGATACGGCTGGATCCCGAGATGGGTCCGGTAGTCGACCGGCCCGGCCAGGTCGGCCGCCTCGACCCGGGGGACCTGGGAGACGACCGTGTACGTGAAGCCCTTCCTGAGCCGCTGGTTGACGGTCAGGCTGGCGAAGGTCTGGTTGGCCAGCACCCGCCGGCCGGCGTCGACCTGGACCGGAGCGGTGACCGCCGGCAGCCAGAACGAGCCGAGCTCCTGGATCTCGATCGACTGGCTGACCTGGTCGACCGGCAGGTCAGGGTCCTGCTCCCCGGCGATCTGGCCCTGGAAGGGGGTAAGGCCGGACCGTGGATCTCGGGAGGGGGCGAAGTCGGTGCCGTCGAAGCGGTCGTAGACCATCAGCCGCCAGCGTTCGCGCCGGGTCGTTCTCGCCTTGAACATGGGGACGTCTTGCTGGCTGGTCAGGCGGGTTCGCAGCGAGATGAACGGGTTGAGGGCCACGCCGGTGTCGGGGCCTGCACCCTCTTTGAAGTCGAGCACCGGCTGCTGGCCGTAGCCCGGCAGCAGCCCGGGAATGGTGAGGGCCAGCAGCCCGGCGCCGAGGGCGAGCCAGCGTCCGGTCGAGGCGGCCGGGGTGAGCGGCAGCCGCCAGCCGGTACCCGGCCGGCTGCGCGGGCTCGACACCCAACGACCCCAGGTGGCCAGCCGCGCCCTGCCCTCGAACAGCAGCAGCCCGGCGGCGCCGAGCAGGAACCAGGTGGTGTACCAGGCAGGGCTGGCCGCCTTGACCACGGCCGGGAAGACGAACAGGCCCAGCGCCGGGACCAGGGCCAGCAGCGGCTGGCGGGCCCGGAAGGCGAGCCCGTCGGCGGCGGTGGCCACCGCCCAGGCGCCGGCGCAGGTGAGCAGGACGAACTCGGCCGTCACCTGGACCGGTGCGGCCTGCTCGCTCACGGCGATCAGCGCCGTGGAGGCCGCCCTGGCCATCTCGCTCAGGGTCTCGCGTGTCGGGACGATCACCAGCAGGGTATGCGGGAACAGCAGGATCCCCGCCACCACCACGAAGCCGGCGGCCATGGCGGCCAGCGACAGCAGCTGGCCGACGCCGAGGCGCCGCAGCAGCGCGGCCAGCCCGAGGGCGGCCGCCATGGTCAGCCAGGTCGGCAGCAGCCACTTGTTGCCGACGTAGAGCCGGCTGAGCGACAGGGACGCGCCGGCCAGCAGGCCGGCCAGCGCTAGGGCCTGTGCGTAGTCAGTGTTGCGCGCCCCAGGGGCGCTGTCAGTCGTCGCCACGGGTCATCCAGTGGTTGGGTCCGGGAGAGCATCGCGGTCCGCCACCCTGCCCGGTCCAGCAGGGTGGCGATGCCGGCGGCCTGGGCGTCGGCGGCGGCCACCTCGCGGGCGGCCAGCCCCAGCCAGCTGTCGGTGCGGACCAGCAGGCCGAGGGCGCCGCCGAAGCCGAGCCGGCAGCGGGCCAGGGCGGCGGCCTCGTCCGAGGACGGCACGCCGAGCACGGCCACCAGCAGCCCCTCGCCGGCCGTCCTGGCCAGCCGGTTGGCCATCGGCACCAGCGACGGCGTCGAGGTCGGCTCGACGCTGGCCAGGAAGTCGAGCGCGGCGGTGGCCTGGTCGGCCACGCCGGCCGGCCTGACCTGTCCACCGTCGTCGGCCACCAGCGCCAGGTCGTAGCCGGAGCGGCCGAGCCGCATGGCGATCGAGGCCGCGGCCGAGACGGCCCGCTCGAACGAGGCCCGGCCGCCCTGGCCGCGGTGGGCGGTCAGGCGCAGGTCGATGGCGATCACGGCCCTGGCCTGCCAGGGGCGCTCCTCCTGGCGGATCATGAGCTGGCCGCGCTTGGCCGACGACCGCCAGTGGACCTTGCGCAGGTCGTCGCCGTCCCGGTACTCGCGGGTGGTGTAGAACTCGTCGCCCTGGTTGAACAGGTAGCGGACCTTGGTCGCGGCCGAGCTGGCCAGCTCCCCACCAAGTCCGGGCGCGGTCAGGGGCTCGACCCGCGGGTGGACGATCACGTCGGAGGTGCCGGCCAGCTCCGAGGTGACCTGGGCCAGCCCGAACGGGTCGGCCAGGCGGACGGCCAGCGGGCCGATCGAGTAGCGGCCCCTTGCCGCGGCCCGCAGATCGTAGTGGAGCAGCTCCCGGTCGCCGCCGGGGATCCCGGGAACCACGAAGCGGGCCCCAGGGCCGAGCTGGTAGGGCAGCCGGTCCTCGAGCAGCAGCACGCCCGTCTCCAGCCGGGTCGGGTTGTCGAGCCGGACGGTGACGGCGATCCGGTTGCCGACCGAGGTCCGCACCGGGCGCACCGAGCGGCTGGACGCCAGCCGGGAGTTGCCCCAGGTGACCACCAGCAGCGCCCCGACCGGAAGCGCGAGGGTGGCCACGGCGAGCATGTACAGCTCGGCCACGCCGGTCAGGCGGCCGGCGACGTACAGCGCACCTGCCGCCGCCGCGAAGCCGAGCGCCCGGGGGGTGAAGGCCTTCAGCAACCCAGCTGCCCCCGGCCGCGGGTTGGGGCGGGGGCGTCGTCGCTGATCACGTCGAGCACCACCTAGGTCTGGCCTCGGGCCGCGGGTTGGGACGGGGGCGTCGTCGCTGATCACGTCGAGCACCACCTAGGTCTGGCCCCGGGCCGCGGGTTGGGACGGGGGCGTCGTCGCTGATCACGTCGAGCACCACCTAATTCTGGCCCCGGCCGCGGATCGGGATGGGGACATAGTCGACGATGTCGGCGAGCACGTCGGCGGCGGTCCGGCCGATCATCTGGG
>DASYSE010000094.1:0-11035 GCA_036003705.1 Actinomycetes bacterium
CTTCAAGGACGACTACGCGGCCGCCGGGGTGCCGATGCTGCCGGTGGTCAGGGGGGCCAGGGAGACCTCGACCCAGATCCTCTACTACACGGTGCTGCTGGTCGCCGTGACCCTGCTGCTGTACCCGGCCGGGCGCATGGGAGCGCTGTACCTGGCCGCGGCGGTCGCGCTCGGCGGGGCGTTCATCTGGCGGGCCCTCGAGCTGCGCCGCGACCTCACCGGGAACCGGGCGATCCGGCTGTTCAGCTTCTCCAACCAGTACCTGGCCCTGCTGTTCTGCGCCATGGCGCTCGATGCGGTGGTGCATGGGGGACCATGAGGTACAGTCGTCACGACACGCGCAGGCCAGCCCGCTCATCGCCAACGAGCGCCGGCGGCCCTCGACCACCCAGGAAGCGAGGCGACCGGATCCAGATGCGACGCGCGCGCTTGATCGGCATCGCCGGCGTGGCGGTGCTGGTGCTGGCAGGCTGCGGCTCGATCACCCCGGTCACCGAGCAGGGCCGCGAGGTCCGCCACCTCTACAACCTGCTGTTCGTGGCCGCCGCGGTCATCTTCGTGCTGGTCGAGGGGGCGATCGTGTTCACCGCGGTCCGCTACCGGCGCCGCAGCGACCTGCTCCCGCCCCAGTTCCACGGCAACAACCTGCTCGAGGTGGCCTGGACGCTGGTCCCGCTGATCATCGTGGCCGCCCTGTTCGTCCTCGGCTGGGGGGTCCTCAACCGGGTCGAGGCCAAGGCCGACAATCCTCGGGTGACGGTCAACGTGCTCGGCTTCCAGTGGCAGTGGAGGTTCACCTACCAGGGCGAGCGGCTGGACCTGCCGGCCGGCCAGCCGGCCGAGGACCTCGCCATCAAGGGCAGCATCGCCAAGCCGCCGGTCATGTACCTGCCGGTCGGGGAGCCGATCCGGTTCACCACCCAGGCTCAGGACGTCATCCACTCGTTCTACGTCCGCGAGTTCCTGTTCAAGCGCGACGCCTTCCCCGACCACATCAACACCTTCGACCTGACCATCACCAAGCCGGGCACCTACCACGGGCAGTGCACCGAGTACTGCGGGCTGGCCCACCAGGCGATGCGCTTCACCATCCAGGCGGTCAGCCGCCCCCAGTACGAGCGCTGGCTGGCCAAGGCCAAGAAGCAGGCGGCCAGCGGCTGCCCGCAGGACCCCAACCCCCGCAAGATCGCGGCCAAGGACATCGCCTTCGACAAGGACTGCCTCGCCGGTCCGGTGAACCGCGGCTTCGAGATCGAGTTCGACAACCAGGAGGGCGTCGCCCACAACGTCGCCTTCTTCGAGGGCAGGGACGCCAACGCCCCCCGGATCCTCCCGCAGGCCGAGACACCGCTGTTCGCCGGCCCCAGGACGACCACCTACCGGCTGCCCGCGCTCAAGGCCGGCAGCTACTTCTTCCACTGCGACGCCCACCCCACCGCGATGACAGGCCAGCTCAAGGTACAGTCACGGTAAGGAGCGCACCTGATGGCGATCACGGAAGCCAAGCCCGAGGCCGCAGCGGCCGACGCGCACGGCATCAGCCCGCATCGCCACCCGATCGCGGCCTGGCTCACCACCACCGACCACAAGAAGATCGGGATCATGTACCTGGTGAACTCGTACTTCTGGTTCGCGGTGGCCGGGCTGCTGGCGGTGTTCATCCGGGCCGAGCTGGCCGAGCCGGGCACCCAGTTCTTCGCCGAGCAGCGCTACAACGAGCTGTTCACCATGCACGGCACCACGATGATCTTCCTGTTCATCATCCCGATCCTCGCCGGGTTCGGGAACTACATCGTCCCGCTGCAGATCGGCGCCCTTGACATGGCCTTCCCGCGGGTCAACGCGCTGTCGTTCTGGATGCTCCCCCTGGCCGGGCTGGTGCTGTACTCCAGCTACCTGCTGGGCGGCCCGGCCGACGCCGGCTGGACCGAGTACGCGCCGCTGTCGGAGGGGATCGGCGCCCAGGGCAACTCGATCGGCACCGACCTTTGGGTGGTGGCCCTGCTGCTGGTCGGGACGTCCTCGATCCTCGGCTCGGTCAACTTCATCACCACCATCTTCAACATGCGGGCGCCGGGCATGACGATGTTCCGCATGCCCCTGTTCACCTGGACCGTCCTGGTCACCCAGCTGCTGGTGCTGCTGGCCACCCCGGTGTTCACCAGCGCCCTGGCCATGCTGTTCCTGGACCGCAACCTCGGCGGGTCGTTCTTCAACCCCGCCAAGGGCGGCATCGCGATCCTGTGGCAGAACGTCTTCTGGTTCTACTCGCACCCGGCGGTGTACGTGATGGTCCTGCCCGGCATGGGCATCATCTCCGACGTGCTGCCGGTGTTCTCGCGCAAGCCCCTGTTCGGCTACAAGGCGTTCGTGTTCGCCACCGCCGGCATCGGCGCCCTCGGGTTCAGCGTCTGGGCCCACCACATGTTCGTCACCGGCCAGGTGCTGCTGCCGTTCTTCAGCATCATGACCTTCCTGATCGCGGTGCCGACCGGGGTCAAGTTCTTCAACTGGATCGCCACCCTGTTCAAGGGCCAGATCACCTTCTCGACGGCGATGCTGTTCGCCGTCGGGTTCCTGACCATGTTCCTGATCGGCGGCATCGACGGCGTGTTCCTGGCCTCGCCACCGGTCGACTTCGCCCTCACCGAGACCTACTGGGTGGTCGCCCACATCCACTACGTGCTGTTCGGCGGCAGCGTGTTCGCCGTCTACGCCGGCTTCTACTACTGGTTCCCCAAGTTCTCCGGCAAGCGGCTCAACGAGGGCCTGGGCAAGCTGCACTTCTGGCTGCAGTTCATCGGCTTCAACCTGACCTTCTTCTCGATGCACATCCTTGGGCTGCTGGGCATGCCCCGGCGCATCCAGGACTACGCCGCCCTGCCCGACTGGGTCGGCCTCAACCAGCTGCAGACCGTCGGCGCCCTGATCATCGCCCTGTCGACCGCGCCCTTCCTGGCCAATGTGGTGATGACCATGCGCCGCAAGGAAAAGGACCCCGAGGATCCCTGGGAAGCCAACACCTTGGAGTGGTATACCAGCTCACCGCCGCCGGCCCACAACTTCGACAGCCTGCCCGAGATCCACTCCGAGCGGCCGCTGTTCGACCTGCGCCACGCCGACGAGCTCACCGTCCATCCCGACTCCACCACCACAGGAGCACGCTGATGGCAGTTGCAGACACCGCCGCGCTCCACGAGCGCCCGGCCGAGCCCGAGCACCACAAGCCAGGCGGGATCAGCTCCTCGCTGCTGGGCATGGTGCTGTTCATCGCCTCCGAGGTGATGTTCTTCGGCGGCCTGTTCGGCGCCTATTTCACCATCCGCAGCGCCGCCACCCAGTGGCCGCCCCCCGACACCCCCCACCTGGAGACCTGGTACGCGGCCATCCTCACCACCATCCTGGTCAGCTCCAGCGTCACCATGCAGTTCGGGGTCTGGGCGATCCGCCGCAACGACCAGCGCAGGCTGATCCTGTGGCTGGCCGCCAGCCTGATCCTCGGCGCCGGCTTCCTGGCCGGGCAGGCCTACGAGTACTCGAAGCTGATCGGGGAGGGCATGAGCCTGTCCAGCGGCGTGTTCGGCTCCACCTTCTTCACCCTGACCGGCTTCCACGGAGCCCACGTCGCCGGCGGCGCCGCGTTCATCCTGATCGTGCTGCTGCGGGCCCGCTCCGGGCAGTTCACCGCCCGCTACCACGACACCGTCGAGATGGCCTCCTATTACTGGCACTTCGTCGACGCGGTCTGGCTGGGCCTGTTCAGCACCATCTACCTGCTCAGATGACCGGGAAAGGGAGCGACCGGTGATCATCGCCAGCCGCCTGTTCGTGGCCATGGGGCTGTTCGGGTTGACCGCCGGGGCCATCTACTACCTGACCAACGACAATCCCGAGCTGGCCGGGGTGGGGCTGCTCGGGGCCTTCTTCTTCGCCTGCCTGTTCATCGGCGCCACCCTGTGGTCGGTCAGCCCGGCCAACCGGCGCCGCGTCCCGGCGCCCGACACCGGGCTGCCCGGGTCGGCCGACCCGCGGCGCGGCGCCGCCGACGAGCACGGCAACGTCCACCACATGGCCCCGACCTGGGCCCCGCTGGTCTACTCGCTGGCCGCGACCTTCCTGCTCGGCGGGTTCATCTACCGCAAGCAGCTGGCCGCCATCGGGCCGTGGGGCATCGGGCTGGGGCTGGCCCTGTTCCTCGGCGCCACCGTCATCTGGTACCGCAACGTGGCGGTCGACACCAAGGCCCGGCTGGCCCCCCACGGCGGTCCCTCCGGCGCCGAGCACGGCCTGGCCGCCCACCCCGAGGTGCCGGAGGTCGACACCGCCCCGCCCGGACCGGCCAACTTCTTCGAGCAGGTCAGGGAGGCCATGGAGGTCGGCGACCCGGACTGGGCGGCCGCCGCCTACGCCCCCGACGCCGTCTACTACGAGCCGGTCAACCCGCCCCACGAGGGCCGCGAGGCGATCCGCGGCTACCTCAACGACCTCCTCAAGGGCCACCGCAACCTCAAGATCGACGTGCAACGGATCGGCGTCGACGGTGACAGCGCCATCATCGAGTGGACCTGGTCGTTCCGTCACAGCGACCGCCGGGTCACCGACCGGCCCGGCGCCACCGTCCTCCAGGTCGGCCCTTCGGGCATCACCTATCACCGGGATTACCTCTAGACCGGCCGATGGCCACCTCCGCCCCACCCGACCAGGCTCCCCCGCCCGGGGCGGAGCCGCGGGGCCGTGAGCGGTCGGGGCGGCTCCTGATCGCGGCCGTGCTGGTGGTGGTCGCCGTGGTCCTGCCCGCCGGGGCGGCGCTGCTCGACCGGGGCCGGCCGGACACCCGGCTCGAGCCGCGGACCCCGCCGGCGCGCTCCACCTCGGTCCAGACCTACCCGCCAGGGCAGGCCGCCCCCGCCCTGCGCCTGCAGACCCTGGACGGAGACCGGGTCGACCTGTCCGCCCTGCGGGGCCGGCCGGTGGTGGTCAACTTCTGGGCCACCTGGTGCGAACCGTGCGTCCGCGAGTTCCCCCGGCTGCGCCAGGCCGCCGCCGACCACCGCTCAGACCGCCTGCTGGTGGTGGGCGTGCTCACCGGCGACCAGCCGGACGCGGCCCGCGCCTTCGTCCGCCGCCACCGCGCCAGCTGGCCGGTCGGGATCGACCCGACCGGCCGCACGGCCGCCGTGTGGGGCGCGGTCGGCCTCCCCCAGACCTTCTTCGTCCGCCCCGACGGCACCCTCGCCTCCCACCAGCTCGGCGAGCTCACCCCGGCCGGCCTGGCCCGCCAGCTGGACGAGATCCTGGGCTGAGCCCCGGGTTCACCGCGGCCGGCCGGACCACCGGGGCCTCCACGCATCTTGCCCGGCCCGGGGGGTTCGCCCCGTGGGGGGTGCCGGGGCATAATGCGGTGGGCCGACCCGGGGCGTCGGTGGCTCGCTTGGCGGCGGCTCCGCGCCCCGGGTCGGCGTATTGCGGAGGGCCGCGACGATGCGGCCAACCGCGGTGAACCCGGGGCGCCTAGCGGCGCCGCTGACTCCTCTGCTCGAAGATGCGGTCGAACGCTTTGCGCGACCGCGCCTCGGAGAGGTCGTGCAGGAACAGGACGATGCCGGCGATCGACAGCAGGATCGCGGCGGCGAAGACCAATGGCCCATACATGGCGGCGGCTCCCTTTCGCGGGGCTCGTGGTGGGCTCGTCGCGGAAGATTGCACATGCCGCAAGCGGCGTCAACCACGCGGCCGCCGCAAGCGCTACGGGCGGCCCGCCGCCAGCTCGGTGGAGCCGTCGGGGGCGACCAGGACGACGGCCAGGCCGGCCGCTGCCTCCTCCGCCTCCTCGACCGCCTGCTCGACGGTCTCGCCCTTGAGGCGCTCGCCGAGGCCGGGGTCTCAAGACCGGCGGGGAGGAGCAGGAGGTCGGCATCGTGGTCGCGGGCGTCATGGGGTCGCTGGACGCCGAGGCCGAGTCGCGGTCGTAGAGGATCACCTTGGCGCCGACACGGCGGCCGATCCGGACGGCGGCGTCGCGGACGTGGTCCAGCTGCTGGTCCGACCGCACGAGCTTCTCAAACGGATCGGTATATGCTGGGACAGCCGGTTGCCGGCCCCCTGCCCTCGGGTGGCGGGTGAACTCGCGCCCCGGGCGGCCTCGAACTGGCGGCGACCGGGTGCAGGTGACCCGTCCGTTCCGAATCGAGGGAATCTACATGACCAAGCCGGTCCAGGTGCTGGATGCCGTCACGATTCGCTTCGCCGGCGACTCCGGTGACGGTATGCAGCTCACCGGTGACCGATTCACCAGCGAGACCGCGGCGTACGGCAACGACCTGTCGACGCTGCCCGACTTCCCGGCCGAGATCCGCGCCCCTGCCGGGTCGATCCCCGGGGTGTCGGGGTTCCAGCTCCATTTCGCCGACCATGACATCCTCACTCCGGGCGACGCCCCCGACGTGCTGGTGGCGATGAACCCGGCCGCGCTCAAGGCCAACCTCGGCGACCTGGCCAAGGGCGCGAGCGTGGTCGTCAACACCGACTCGTTCAGCGCGCGCAACCTGGACAAGGCCGGGTATGCGGCCAACCCGCTGGATGACGGGACGCTGGCCGACTTCCAGGTCTATCCGGTGGCGCTGACCTCCATGACCCTGGAGGCGCTGAAGGAGTTCGACATCTCCAAGAAGGAGGCCGAGCGGGCCAAGAACATGTTCGCCCTCGGGCTCATGTCCTGGCTGTACCACCGCCCGACCGAGGCCACGGTGGCCTTCCTGGAGAAGAAGTTCGCCGCCCGCCCGCTGATCGCCAAGGCCAACGTGACCGCGTTCAGGGCCGGCTGGAACTTCGGCGAGACCACTGAGGCGTTCGCCGTCTCCTACGAGATCAAGCCGGCCAAGCTCCGGCCGGGCACCTACCGCAACATCTCCGGGAACACCGCCCTCTCCTATGGGCTGGTCGCGGCCAGCCAGCTGTCGGGGCTGCCGCTGTTCCTTGGGGCCTACCCGATCACCCCGGCCTCCGACATCCTCCACGAGCTGTCCAAGCACAAGGCGTTCGGGGTCCGCACCTTCCAGGCCGAGGACGAGATCGCCGGGGTCGGGGCGGCGCTGGGGGCGGCGTTCGGCGGGGCGCTCGGGGTCACCACCTCCAGCGGCCCGGGGATCGCCCTCAAGGCCGAGACCATCGGCCTGGCCGTCTCGCTGGAGCTGCCGCTGCTGGTGATCGACATCCAGCGCAGCGGCCCCTCGACCGGGATGCCGACCAAGACCGAGCAGGCCGACCTGCTGCAGGTGCTGCACGGCCGCAACGGCGAGGCCCCGGTGCCGGTGGTGGCGCCGTGCACCCCCTCGGACTGCTTCCACGCCGCGGTCGAGGCGGCCCGGATCGCGTTGAAGTACCGGACCCCGGTGGTCCTGCTGTCGGACGGCTACCTGGCCAACGGGTCGGAGCCCTGGCTGCTGCCGGACGTGGCCTCGCTGCCCGACATCTCGGTCCAGTTCGCCACCGAGCCCAACCACGACGGCAACTTCTGGCCGTACCTGCGCGACGAGACCACCCTGGCCCGCCCGTGGGCGGTGCCCGGCACCCCCGGTCTGGAGCACCGCATCGGCGGGCTGGAGAAGGCCGACGGGACCGGCAACATCAGCTACGACCCCGACAACCACGATCGAATGGTCAACCTGCGATCGGCCAAGGTGGCCGGCATCGCCGCCGACATCGCGCCGCTGGAGGTCGACCACCAGGACGGGTCGCGGCTGCTGGTGCTCGGCTGGGGGTCGACCTACGGGCCGATCGGGGCGGCGGTGCGGCGGGTCCGTGCCCAGGGGGTCAAGGTGTCGGTGGCCCACCTGCGCCACCTCAACCCGCTGCCGGCCAACACCGGCGAGGTGCTCGCCGCCTACGACCGGGTGCTGGTCCCGGAGATGAACCTGGGGCAGCTGCGGATGCTGGTGCGCGCGCGGTACCTGGTCGACGCCATCGGCTACAACAAGGTCCGGGGGTTGCCGTTCAAGGCCGAGGAGCTGGCCGACGCGATCGTCGGGCTGCTGGACGAAGGAGCGAGCAAGTGACTCTGGGCAACGGGAACGGCAACGGCGCCGCCGTGAAGCTCACCGCCAAGGACTTCAAGACCGACCAGGAGGTCCGCTGGTGCCCCGGCTGCGGGGACTACGCGATCCTGTCGGCCGTGCAGGGCTTCATGCCGTCGCTGGGGATCCCCAGGGAGCGGATCGTGTTCGTGTCGGGCATCGGCTGCTCCTCGCGCTTCCCCTACTACATGAACACCTACGGGATGCACTCGATCCACGGCCGGGCCCCGGCGATCGCCACCGGCCTGTCGGTGACCCGCCCCGACCTGTCGGTGTGGGTGATCACCGGTGACGGGGACGCGCTGTCGATCGGCGGCAACCACCTGATCCACGCCCTGCGCCGCAACGTCAATCTGAAGATCCTGCTGTTCAACAACCAGATCTACGGGCTGACCAAGGGCCAGTACTCCCCCACCAGCGAGCTGGGCAAGATCACCAAGTCGACGCCGATGGGGTCGCTGGACCACCCGTTCAACCCGGTCAGCGTGGCCCTGGGCGTGGAGGCCACCTTCGTGGCCCGGACCATCGACTCCGACCGCAGCCACCTGACCGAGGTGCTGGGCAAGGCCGCCGCCCACCGCGGCACCGCGTTTGTGGAGATCTACCAGAACTGCAACATCTTCAACGACGGCGCCTTCGACCTGCTGAAGGAGCCCGACACCAGGGCCGACAACCAGATCCGGCTGGAGCACGGGCGGCCGATCCGTTTCGGCAAGGACGGCGAGCACGGGGTGCGGCTCACCGACGACTGCCGGGTCGAGCTGGTCGAGGTGGCCGACGTCGGCGAGGACGCGCTGCTGGTCCACGACGAGCACCGCGAGGAGCCCAGCCTGGCCTTCATGCTCTGCCGGCTGTCCCACGGCGCCGACGGGCCGACCCCGATCGGGGTGTTCCGCGACGTGCAGCGGCCCGTGTACGACGACCTGATGGCCGAGCAGCTGGAGGCGGCGACGACCAGGAAGGGCCGCGCGGACCTGGCCAAGCTGCTCCACGGCGGGGACACGTGGCAGCTCGGCTGAGCCTGGACTCCCGCGTCGACCTGATCGCCCTCGCCGAGGCGGCCAGGGCCGCCGGCCGTGTGGGGATCGACACCGAGTTCATGTCCGAGGGCCGCTACCGGGCGCTGCTGTGCCTGGTCGGCGTGGTCGTCCCCGGGAACGGCGGTGACTCCAGGGTCGAGCTGGTCGACCCGCTGGACGACGGGCTGGACCCTGGGCCGCTGGCCGAGGTCCTGGCCGACCCGGCGGTCGAGGTCGTCCTGCATGCCGGCCGCCAGGACGTTGCCCTGCTGCGGCGGGTCTGGCGGACCGAGGTCCGCGGGGTGTTCGACACCCAGGTGGCCGCGGGGTTCGCCGGGTTCGGCGCCCAGACCGGCTACGGCAGCCTGCTGGCCGACGTGCTCGGCCTGCGCCTGGCCAAGTCGGCCAGCTTCACCCGCTGGGACGACCGGCCGCTCAGTCCCGAGCAGCTCGCCTACGCCCGCGACGACGTCGCCCACCTGCTGCGGCTGGCCGATGCCCTGCAGACCCGGCTGGCGGCCACCGGCCGGCTGCAGTGGGCGCGGGAGGAGTGCCGCCGCCTGGAGGAGGCCAGCGACGAGCGCGACCCTTGGCTGGTCTGGCAGCGGCTGCCCCGCATCGCCCAGCTCAACCCCCAGGCCCGGGCGGTCGCGCGGGAGCTGGCGGCCTGGCGGGAGCAGACCGCCGCCGCCGAGGACCGCCCGGTCGGGGCCGTGCTCGGCGACGCGCCCCTGGTCGAGGTGGCCAAGCGGCGCCCGTCGTCGTCGTCGGCCCTGGAGCGCATCCGCGGCCTGCAGCCCTCCACCCTGCGCCGCCGGGCCGACGCCATCCTGGCCGTGGTGGCCCGCGGCCTGGCCGCCGACCCGCTGCCCGCCGAGGCGGTGGAGCGGCCCGACTCCAACCCGGGCGACGTGCCCGCCATCGCCCTGTCGGAGGCGCTGGTCCGGGCGAGGGCGCTGGACGCCGGGCTGGCCTACGAGCTGGTCGCGGCCCGCAACGACCTGGCCCAGGTGGTGGCGGCGGTCCGCCGGGGCCAGCCCGAGCCGCCGGTCCGGACCTTGCGGGGCTGGCGGCGCGACCTGGTCGGCGGCGAGCTCCTCGAGCTGCTGGACGGCCGCCGCTCCCTGGCCGTCGACCCCTCCGGCCGCCTGGTGATCAGCCAGCGCTGACCGGCGCGAGCCCGCGTGGGACGTCAGCCGATCTGGACCGTCCCGTGCATGCCGTAGGCGTAGTGGCCGGGCAGGTGGCAGGCGAACTCGAGGGCCTGTCCGGCCGACGCCGCCGGGAAGGCGTAGGTGGTGGCCGCCTCCTGCCCTGCCGCCACCGACCGCTCCCCGGGGACCTCGCCGTGGTGGTGGCGCTCCCGACCCTGCTCGTGGCGGCGCTGGACCGCCTGGTCGCCGAGGATGAACTCGTGGTCGATCGGGTCGGCGTTGCGGAGCACGAACCGCACCCGCTCCCCCGGCGCCACCCGCACCACCGTCGGCTCGAACCTGGAGTGGCGCATGGTCATCACCACCGTCCGGTCCGGCCCGTCGCCGGCCCGCGACGCGGTCGCCCGGACCGCGACCAGGACGCCGGCCAGGCACACGGCGACGACGGCGGCGACCTGCCAAGGACGTGGACGCATTCGACCTCCCGGTCCCAGATCACGTTCGTCAGCTTGGACGTGCCCGGGCCCGCGGTGGTTCCAGCCCCACCGGCGCTCGTCAACGGGTGAGCGCGGTCGCCTCCTCGTCGAGCTCGCCCAGGTCGACATCCTGCTTGCGGAACAGACCGCTGGGCCACCAGATGTGCCGGCCGACGTCGAGGTTGAGCGCGGTGACCAGCACCGAGCGGACCACGAAGGTGTCCAGCAGCACGCCGAACGCCACCGCGAAGCCGATCTCGGTGATGAACACCAACGGCAGGGTGCCGAGGGCGGCGAACGTGCCCGCCAGCACC
>DASYSE010000095.1:0-16463 GCA_036003705.1 Actinomycetes bacterium
TCATCCAGGAGATCACCTTGGCGTTGGGCCAGCCCCAGGGTCATCGGTCGCTCCCGGGTCGAGAACTACAGCCATGTAATTCTCACCCATACACGACCACATCGCGAGCACTCACGCCCACGAAAGACACCAGCCACCTAGAGCCCGTGGTGGACCAGCTCGGCCACGGTGAAGGCGCTTGAGGAAGCCTTCGGGCTCCCCCTCCGATAGCTCCCAGGGCGCACATCCGGCGCACGTGACAGCTACCGAGCCTGACCAATGATGGCCAGAGTTGAGTAGCGTTCTACCTGGTCAGCGAAGGCGTCGAGAACCGGGCGCAGGTCAGGCCGGCGGGCCGTACACTTCTACGACATCTGAGCGCCGCCGGCGCAGTTGCGCTGGTCACGAGCCCGCCTCCCGTCTTTCTGGGGCCGAGGCGGGCTCGTTTGCTAACACGCTGCTAACAGCCGGGTCCAGGAACAGCCCGGCGACCCTGCTGACCGCGGCCCGCTGGGTGCCGGGCGTCACGTGGCTGTAGGTGTCCAGGGTGACACGGACAGAGGCGTGGCCGAGCTGCTCGGCAACCACCTTGGGGTGCTCGCCGGCTTCCAGCGCCATCGTCGCCAGCCGT
The DNA here is from genome assembly GCA_036003705.1 of Actinomycetes bacterium. Classification (GTDB taxonomy): domain Bacteria; phylum Actinomycetota; class CALGFH01; order CALGFH01; family CALGFH01; genus CALGFH01. Next base: position 611 of record DASYSE010000095.1, read on the forward strand.
GCCGCAGATCATGGAACCGGATCGGTGGCAGGCCGAGCCGGGCCGCCCGGCGCTTGAACTGGATTGACACCGCATCCGGGTTCAGCGGCTCGCCGCCTGGGCGGGTGAACACCCGGCCGTGGTCGGAGTAGCCGGCGCCGAAGGCCAGCCGCTCGGCCGCCTGCCGCTTGCGGTGTGCCCGCAGCGCGGCGATGGTGGCTGGGTCCAGCTCGACCCGGCGCCGGCCGGCTGCCGTCTTGGCTTGCCGGACGGTGAGGTAGCCGCCGTCCAGGTGCATGTCGGCCCAGCCGAGGCCGACCAGCCAACCGTGCCGCTATGGCCGGACGCCGCCCGGCGTTCCGGCTCGGACGGGCTCGGGCGTTCGAGCTTGCGCGCCGGGGCGAGCTGCCGTTCCCGGTCTACAGGCTCGGCCGCTCCTTCAGGGTGCCAACCGCGGCGTTCAGGCGTGCGCTTGGGCTCGACCCGAAGGACAGCCATGGATCGTAAAGACGACGGCGCCCGAGGGCCGCCATACCCCTCGGGCGCCGAACATGTCAGCCAACCCCGACCGACAGACCCGCACAGACCAGGAGGTCTCTGCATGTCCGAAACCACTCTACAGCGCGCCGATGACTGGCTGCGCGAGCATCTCGCCGAGGACCCGCCAATCGGGCTGAAGCTGCTTGACGGCGACGTGGTGCTCGGCGCGCTGGTCACCACCGAGACCCGCACCGGCAACGACGGCGGCGAGTTCGAGGTCGCCGTGCTCGGCGAGGCCGATCTCAGCGCCATGGCCGACCCGCTGGAGGAGTTCGACGAGGACCAGCTCGTCTCGCTATCTGTCTCCGGCGCCTCCATCAAGCGCCAGTGGGACCGGCTATAGCCGCGCTCGGGCGAGCGGATCGGTGTCCGTCGTCTCTACAAGACCAAGACGAGCAAGGGCCAGGACACGGTCCTGTACAACCTGCGCGTCTTCCGTCCCGAAGGTGATGGCGCCGGCCAGTAGCGGCGCCGAGCTGCTGGACGCTCTCCACGCCGTGCTGCACTCCAAGACGCTGGTTGACCGGCTGACCGCCATGGACGAATCGCCGTGGGCCGACTGGGCCCGCGGCCGTGGGCTCAATCAGCCGGGGCTGGCCAAGCTGCTGCGCCCGTTTGGGATCAAGCCGTGCAACGTCCGCGAGCACGGCACCGACCCGCCCAAGAAGGGCTACCGGGTCGAGCAGTTCGACGACGCCTGGACCCGCTACGCGCCACACCTGCGCGCTACCGCCGCTACAGCCGCTACAGCCGTAACATCCCAGGTCAGCGGGCAAATGCCAGCCGCTACACAGCCGCTACATGCCGCTACAGAACCCGGCGATGTAGCGGCATGTAGCGGGGACGTAGCGGCTGCGATTCCTGCTCTGACCAGCGATATTACGGATGTAGCGGCTGTAGCTTATACCCCTAGCGAAGACGGCGAGCAATGGACCGACGCCGACGACGACGCTTGGCGCGACGGCCGGCTCCCCAGCGTCCCCGACGACCCAAGGAGGTTCACCCGATGACTACCTGGCCGGCCGGCACTTCGGTGACACCAGCCGGGCACACCAGCCGGGCACGGCAGGCTGACTCTTTGCACGGTACGCGGTACGCTCTGTACATGAGCGACTTGAGCGGCTCTTCCCCGACGCTTCATCTCACCGCCGTCGTCACCCAGGAGGGCGACTGGTACGTCGCCCGCTGCCTGGAAATCGAGGCAGTCAGCCAAGGCGAGACCCTCGACCAGGCGCTCGCCAATCTCCGCGATGTGGTCGAGGTCTACCTGCAGGAGGAAGGGCTCCCGCCGGCCCCCACTCACCCGCTGGTCACCTCGATCGACGTGCCGATCCCGGCGTGACCGGGCGGCTGACCCGCGGCGTCTCCGGCAAGCAGGCCGTCGCTGCACTTGAGCGAGTCGGCTATCGGCCGCTGCGGATCAAGGGCGATCACCAGATCCTCAAGACCCGGAGGCCACGTCCGGGCGCCTACGCCACGGTTGCCGTACCGCTACACAACGAGCTGGCCATCGGCACGCTCGCCGGGATCCTTCGCCGGGTCGGGCTGACCGCCGACGAGTTCCGGGAGCTGCTCCGCTAGCTGGGCGGGCGATAGCGCACAATGAGGGCGACCCGGCGAACGGGTCGACTGCAGCGAAGGGAAGGTGCGCCGGTGGACGAACCGCCACCGGCGCATCCCCTTGCCGCCGACCGGCTCACCCTCGATGAGCAGTTTGTTCTGTGCACGTGGTCGGTCCAGGCGCTCGCCGAAGAGCTGCTCATCAGCGAGGACGCCGCCACTTAGCTGCTGGAGGCCGCCTACGCGCAGGGCCGCGTGCAGATCCTTGGCAATGGCTACTTTGCTGGCATGCAGGTCGACGGCCGCTGGCTGCTGGTCGAGGGCCGCGCCCGCATCACCTAGGCCACCAAGGAATGGCTGACCCTGCGGGCCATGGAACGCCAGCTCGAGTAGCTCACCCGGCGCTGTATCGTCCGGCGTATCATTGCGGGTAGGGCGGCACCCTGTAGCCCGGCTGGGGTGGCCGGCCACCCCCCGGCCGGGCTGCGTTAAAGGAGCCGCCGCCTTGTCCCTACTCGAAGAGCTGCGTCAGCGGCGTACCGCCGCCCGCACCGCCGCCGATGCCGTGCTGACCCGGGCCGCCGAAGACCCCGCTGGGCCGCGCGACCTGACCCCCGAAGAGCTGGCCGACTACCAGGCCCAGGTCGTCGCCCAGCGCGAGGCCGAGGACGCGATCGAGGCCGAGCACGACCGCGAGGTCGCCGAGCTGCGCGCCGTGTCGACCAGGCAGCAGGCGCCTGCCGTGCCGCGCGAGCCGGTCTGACCCGCGAGCAGTCGGTGTATGACTGGTGCCAGGCCCGCGGCATGTTCGACCCGGCCGACGAGCGGCTGAGCTTTGACCGCTACCTGCGCGGGCTGGTCACCGGCCGCTGGGACGGCGCCGAGCACGAGCGTGCGCTGTCCGAGGGCACCCTGACCGCGGGCGGGCACCTGGTGCCGACGCCGCTGAGTGCCAGGGTGATCGACCTAGCCAGAAACCAGACCCGGGTGTTCCAGGCCGGCGCCATCACCGTGCCCATGACCGCGGCCACACTGAAGCTGGCCCGGCTGACCGGCGAGAACGCCCCGGCGTGGAAGAGCGAGAACGCCGCCATCACCGACCAGGACATGACCTTCGACTCGGTCACCTTCACCGCGCGGACCATGGTGCGGCTGGTCAAGCTGTCGCTGGAGCTGTTCGAGGACAGCGATCCCTCGGCCGAGGACGTGATCGCCCGATCGTTCGCCGGCCAGGTCGCGCTGGAGCTGGACCGGGTCGCGCTCCGCGGCTCGGGCACCCCGCCGGAGCCGCAGGGCGTCCGCAACCAGACCGGGGTGACCATCACGACCCACGGCGCCAACGGGTCGCTGATCGCCGTGGCGACCGCGTATGACTGGCACCTGGACGCCCGTGGGGTGGTGGCCGGCAACAACTTCGAGCCGAACGCCCACATCCAGGCGCCCAGGACCTCGACCAGCCTGAGCAAGTTGCGCGAGGCGACCACCTCGGCCTACCTTGCGCCGCCGCCGAACATGCTGCCGATGCTGACCACCAAACAGGTCCCGATCAACCTGACGGTGGGCACCAGCACCGACTGCTCGGAGATCTACACCGCGGACTGGTCGCAGCTGATGATCGGCATCCGCAACGACTTCCGGCTGATCCCGCTCAAGGAGCGGTACCTGGCCGACAACCTACAGGACGCATTCCTGGCCTACCTCCGCGCCGACGTGCAGCTGGCGCAGCCTTCGGCGTTCGTGGTCGACACCGGCATCCGGACCTGAGCCGTGTCCTGGTGGGACCGCTGGGTCTGGTCCCGGGTCGCCAACCGTGAGGCGCTGACCCTCGAACAGCTGCTCGCCGACGAGGCCCGCCCGACCGCCGCCGGCGAGGCGGTCACCGTCGAGACCGCGCTGCGGCTGTCGACGGTATGGGGTTGCGTCCGGCTCTTGAGCGACAGCGTCAGCACCTTGCCCCTGCACGTGTACCGGGGCGACGACCGCGATCCCATCTCCACGCCGCCGCTGCTGCAGCGCCCCAGCGCCGACTTCCCCGAGCTGGGCGATTGGCTCTGGGCGGTCATGGCCAGTCTCTTGCTCAGGGGGAACGCCTGGGGCGTCATCACCGCCCGGTCCGGCGCGGGGCTGCTGCCCGCCCAGGTCGACCTTGTCCACCCCGACCGGGTCGCCGTCACCGCCGAAGAGGGCCGCTGGGTCATCCGCATCGGCGGCAAGGCCTACAGCCGGGCCGAGCTGTTTCACTGCAAGGCCTACCCCTGGCCCGGCCAGCTGGAAGGGCTGTCGCCGATCGCCTACGCCCGCGAGAGCATCGGCCTGGGCTCGGCGCTGAGCGCTACGACGGCCACTTCTTCGCCGACGCCAGCATCCCCAGCGCCGTGCTCGAATCCGAGCAGGACATCAAGCGGGAAGCCGCCCAGCGGCTCAAGGCCGAGTGGAAGGAGCTGCTGGCCAACCGGCGCCGGGACATCGCCGTGCTCGGCAACGGCGCCCGGCTGCGCCCGATCGCCATCGCGCCCGACGAGGCCCAGTTCCTCGGCACGTTGGAGGCCAATGTGGCGACCATCTGCAGGTTCTATGGGGTGCCACCCGAGATGATGGGCGGCAAGACCGCCGGGCATGAGGCCTACACCTCGCCCGAGATGCGCGGTACCGACCTGCTCACCTGGACCCTTCGGCCATGGCTGTACCGGGTCGAGCGCGCCGTCTCCGGGCTGCTGCCACGCACCCAGCGCGCCCGCTTCAACCCCTGCGGCATGGTCCGGGCGACCCTGCTGGACCGCTACACCGCGCACAAGCTGGGCATTGAGGCGGGCTGGCTGCTGCCCAGCGAGGTCCGCGAGCTGGAAGATCGCCCGCCGATCGCCGGCATCGACGACCGACCAGAAGGAGTCGTCGCATGACCCTAGACCACGTCATCTACCCGGCCGAGCTCTAGCTCCGCGACGGCGGTGACGGCCGCACCCTGGAAGGCCCACTCCTACCATGGGGCGTCGAGGCCCGGGTCATGGACCGAGGGCGCCTGGTCGTCGAGGTCTTCGAGCGCGGCGCGTTGGCCGGCGCCGTGCCGTCTCGGGTCCCGCTCACCGCCACCCACCCGCGGGACAGCCAAACCCTCCCGATCGGGGTGACGGTCGAGCTGGAGGAACGGGCCGACGCTGCCTGGGGTGCATGGCGAGTCAGCAAGACAGCGCTCGGCGACGAGGTCCTGGAGCTGGCCCGCGACGGCGTACCGCTCGGCTTGAGCGTCGGCTTCGCGGAGGTCCCTGGGGGCTCGCGCTGGTCGGCCGACCGCAAGCGCGTCACCCGGACGCGCGCCCAGCTCGATCACGTCGCCGTGGTCAGGGTGCCCGCCTATGTCGGCGCCGGGGTAGCGGCCATCCGGGCCGAGGACACCCGAGGCCTGCCGCTGCTCACCCGGGTCGCGCTGATGATGGGGCGTCGGTAGCCATGGCTAAGGGCACCATCTACGGGTTCCACCGGGCCGGGCTGCAAGGCCTGTGCGTGGGCTGTCACAAGCCGTTCATCGGCAAGGGCGACCGCTGCCCGGGCTGCACCGATGCGCTGCGCCGACGCAAGCGACACAAGCCACGGTGACCCATGCCAGCCAGGGAGGGCGGGCCAGATGGGAGACCATGGCGCAGGGTACGAGCCCGGGTCCTGACCACCTCGGACATCTGCTACCTCTGCGGCCATCCCGGCTCGGGCAGCGTCGACCACGTCATCAGCCGCAAGCTCCGGCCTGACCTGGCACTCGACCCGGCCAACCTCCGTCCGGTCCATGGGTGGCTGAGCCGCTGCCCCTACTGCGGCCGAGCCTGCAACGAAGCCAAGGGCGACCGGCCCGGGCTGCCCTCACCCAAAGCGTCCGCGGCAGAGCCGACGATGGTGACCCGTTCCCCCTTCAGGGTCGAGGCGGTCGCCCCCGCGCCCCCGTTCCGGTGTGTGTGTGCGACGGCCCCGTAGCTGCCCGCCGTTGCTGGCCACGCCGCGTGACCCGAGCCGCAAGACCCTCGGCGGTGCCGTCGCCCGGGTCGCCAAGCAGCTCGGCAAGCCGCTCATACCCTGGCAGCGGCTCGTCGCCGACGTCGCGTTGGAGATCGACCCGGCAACCGGGCGCCTTGCCTACCGCGAGGTCGATCTGACCACGCCGCGCCAGTCCGGCAAAACCACCCTTGAGCTGGCTGTCATGGTGCATCGCGCCCGGACCTGGGCCGAGTCCCGGATGCTGTATGGAGCCCAGGATCGCATCCACGCCCGGGCCAAGTGGGAGGACGACCACCTCGCCACCCTGCAGCACTCCCCGTTCGCTGGCGAGTATCGGCCGCGCTTCCAACGGGGCGATGAGGCCATCCGCTGGCACAACGGGTCGTGGCACGGCATCACCGCGGCCGGCGAGAAGGCCGGCCACTCCGACGTGCTCGACCTGGTCGTGGTCGACGAGGCATGGGCGCACGAGGGCACCCAGATCGAGCAGGGCGTCTCGCCGACCATGGTGACCCGAGCCCAGCCGCAACTGTGGGTCGTCTCCACCGCCGGCACCGTCCGCTCGACCTACTTCCGGGCCAAGGTCGAGCAGGGCCGCGCTCGGGTCGGCGCCGGACAGCGCTCGACCGCCGCCTACTTCGAGTGGTCGGCCCGTGAGGGTTCGGACCCGGCCAACCCGGCGACCTGGTGGGGGGTGCATGCCGGCGCTGGGCCGCACGGTCCGGGAGGAGACCATCGCGGCCGAGTACGACCGGCTGGACCTCGCCGACTTCTGCCGGGCCTACCTCAACTGGTGGCCAGGGGAGATCCGGCCGACTGGCAGGTGATCACCGAACTGGATTGGCGAGCGCTGGCCGATCCTGACTCGGCCGCCGTCGACCCGGTCGCCTTCGGCGCCGACGTGACCCCGGACCGCTCCCACGCCGCCATCGGGGTAGCTGGGCTGCGCGATGACGGGCTCGGGCATGCCGAGGTCGTCGACCACCGACCAGGTACCGGGTGGGTCGTCGGGCGTCTGGTCGAGCTGGCCGACCGCTGGCAGCCGTGCGCCGTAGTGGTCGACGACACCGGCCCGGCTTCCTCGCTGATCGCCCCGCTTGAGGCCGCCGGCATCGAGGTCACCAAGCCGACCACCCGAGCCCGGGCAGCCGCCGACACCGGCTTCTACGACGCGGTCACCGACACCCGGAGCCTCCGCTACCGGCCCCACCCGGCGCTCGACGCTGCCGTGGCCGGCGCCGCCAAGCGTCCACTCGACGATAGCTGGGCATGGGCGAGGCGTGGGCTGTCGGTGGACATCTGCCCGCTGGTCGCCGTGTCCCTTGCCCGCTGGGGCCACGCCACCCGGGCGCACCTGCACAACCGCGAGCCGAGCATCTACCTTTGAGCGCTACGGCCCCCGGGGGAGGCGGCCCATCGACTCCCCCGGGGGCCGTAACCCGGACCGGGCCGGGCCGTGGCCCAACCCGGTCCATGGGGCCGATGGTCAACCCTGGTGTTGGCACGGGTCGGAGAATGCCCGACCACCGACCTACCGAAGAACGCCAGCGACGCTGCCGGCGTTACCTGCGAACAGGCGAACGCCCGGCAGCAAGGGGGCACAAGCGACCGGGGCGTTCCACCATCCATGGCGCGTAGCGCTAGTAAGCGCGCTCACGGCCCTGGGGCGTTACAGGCTCGAAGCCGGTCGCCGCCGTCATGGCCGTGCACCGGGCCGCCGCCCTGGCCGACACGACGCCGGCCATCTACGCCTAGAGGCTGGGGTCGCCTACCTCGTTGTAGTAGGCGAGGGTTGCGCGTGCCGGTGCCCGTTCGGGGTCCGGCGTCAAAAGGGGGTCGGCCGCTTGTCGGGCACGACGGCGCTGCCGCCAAGCCACGGCAAGACGCACCAGCTCACCAATCCGCGTGAGCATCTGTTCCCCCGGCTGGCATGTTGCGGGGTTAGAGTCTCACTGCGAGTCTGGCGGAGCAAGGCTACCTGCGGCTCCAGACAGGCGAACGCCCCGGCCGTGGTAGCGACCGAGGGCGTTCGCGCCTCAGACAGAAACGGCCCCGGGGTCCTCCCAGCCGGGGCCGATCGTCGCGCGTAGCGCTAGAAAGAGCGCTTACGGACCGTCAGGCGTTACGGGATCACCTCCTCAAGCAAGACCGCCCAGCGGACCAACTGTCACGGCCGGCGCGGACCCCCGGCTCGACGGGCAAGGACAGGTCGTAGGCTTCGCGGGTAAGGCGGCTGACTTCGGCGGCCGCCTGAGTGACGTCCAGGACGAGCACGCGCCGGCGGCGCGGGATATCGTTCGGGTCGGGCATGGGGCTTGCTCCCGTGCTCCGGGGGCCGGCGCGGTGAGATCGCGTGCGGCCCGCTACATGGACGGGGCGAGGGTGCCGGGCGGGCCGCGGATGCGCGGGTCTGCTAACAGGCTTGCTAACAGCCGGACCGATCCCGGCCGGTCTGAGCCGAACCGACTCGGATCAAGCGATCGACAGACGCGCTGGTCAACGGCCTGAATCAGCCTGAACCGGGCCGAGCAGAACCGGACGGATCGGTGTCGCTGAGTGCAACCTCTACTACGACATCTAGGGTTGCGAGGCGCTGACCAGCGGGAACGGATCCTAGCGCCTCCCTGGGGCCACATCGGGGCCACCAGCGCCGTCGGCCGCCGCTCGCCTGCCCGTGTCGGTGAGTGCGCGGTCGACGGCTTGCCAGGCCCGGTCCTCGGCGGCCGGCATGAGGTGGGTGTAGGTCCGGAGGGTGAAGCCGGGGTCGGCGTGGCCCAGATACGGCGAGGTCCACAGAGCCGAGCAGAAGGTCATCATGGCGCTCGTGGCGGACTTGGAGCCGGCGCAGCCCAGTCAGCGGACAGCAAGCCCTCAACCACCCAACGGAGGCGACCCAGCATCGTCATCGCCAGGCCCATGAGCCGGTTCGTGCAGCCGTCGCTCGATGAACCGCCGCTCGGGCTCCTGCCGGGTCAGTTCGAGGGCACGCTGGTAGGCGGCGTGCGCGTCGGCCGTTCGCCCCAGCCGTCGGAGGAGGTCGGCTCGCGCAGCGTGTGCCAGGTGTAGGCGTCGAGATCACCGCGCTCAAGGATGGCGTCAACCAGCGCCAGACCCGACGCCGGCCCGTCGCCCATCGACACGGCAACCGGCCGCCGTAGGGATGCGGTGGAGCATTTCCATCGGGGGATCGGCGTCCCGGCGGAGGTCATCGCCCAGATGGCGCAGCCGGTCTGGGCGGCGCTGGAGGCGGTCGCGCACACCCTCGTCTACGACTGCATGCTCTCCGACGCGATGTCGCTTGCGCTCCTCAGGTCGGTGACGGCACCCACCCTGGTGATCGACAGCGAAGGCAGCACCGGCGAGCTGACCGGCATGGCGGCCGCGGTCGTGGAGGCACTGCCCAACAGCACTCATCGCAGCCTGGCCGGTGAGTGGCACGGTGTCTCTGACGAAGCGCTCGCACCGGTACTTACCGAGTTCTTCAAGGACTGAGCATCTGACCCGCCTCCCCGCTTGTTGTGAGACGCCGCCTTGGGTCCACAACCGGGTGCAGGATCAAGAGTCCTCGTCCCTTGTCTCCACGGGCCACCGGTTGGTGTCCGCGGCGAGCCGTCGCCGAGGACTGATGTAGCCGCCCCGGACCCGCCCATATGCATCAGGCCGGAGGCGCCGCTTTCAGGGGCAGCCGGTCGGTGCTGCCGTAGTGGGAGCCGCCGGTCGGCACCACCTCCCCATGTACGCCGCCGGAGCCGCCGCGCTACGCTGACGGATCGTCGTGAGGGGGGACGATGGGCAACGCTCGCCGGTCCATCAGACTGCTGGTCGTGCTCGGACTGGCCGCGGCCGTGCTCATCGCCTCGCGGGCCGGAGTGCGCCAGGTGGGGCCGTTGGCGGCCGCCCAGGAGTTGACCGCCCCCAGCGGGCAGGGGACGCAGCTCCGGTTCGGCGCCAGCGAGCACCCCGACCCGGCCAGGCGGCCGACGCTCACCGTGACCTCCACGCCGCCGGGGCCACCCGTGTCGGACAAGCTGGTCCCCCGCGAGGGCGCCTGGTGGGGCAGCTACCCGGGGCAGGCCGCCGGCGATGTCGAAGCCCGGGAGGCGGTGTACGGCCGGCAGGTGGACGTGCTGCACCGCTACCACGACTGGGACGACGCCTGGCCCACCGCCGAGGAGCAGGCCTACGCCGCCCAGGGGCGGTTCCTGTTCGAGGGCTGGGAGAACCGGATCTTCGGCGGGGCCACGGTCTGCTGGGCCGACATCGCCGCCGGCGGCCACGACGCCGCCATCGACGCCCAGGCCCAGCGGCTCGCCGCCTTCGGCAGCCGGCTGTTCGTCGGCTTCATGCACGAGCCCGAGGACAACGTCGGTACCTGCCAGCCCGGCGCGGTCAACGACCCGGTCGCCGACATGGGCTCGGTCGAGGACTTCAAGAACGCCTACCGGCACATCGTGGAACGGGTGCGGCCGGTCGCGCCCAAGGTTGTCTGGGTCCTTGGGCTGATGGGCGGCAGCCCCGCGCTCTCCTGGTCCTTCTACCCGGGCGACGACGTGGTCGACTGGGTGGCCTGGGATCCCTACGACTGGGCCAACTGCGCGGGCCGGGCCAACGACACCTGGCGGAGCTTCCGGCAGGTCACCCAGGGCATGTACGCCCACCTGGACGCCGTCGGCAACACCAAGCCCCGTATGCTCGGGGAGTACGGCGCCCACGACGACCCGGCCATGGGCAGCAAGGAGCGGTGGTTCCGGGACCTCCCGACGACCCTCCGGACCGCCATGCCGAAGCTCAAGGCGCTGGTCTACTTCGACCGGTTGGCCACCCCCGTCCCCGGCGACCCGTGCGCCTGGATCGTCGACAGCTCACCGCAGGCCCGGGACGGCTTCGTCGCCGCCGGCGCCGATCCCTACCTCAACCAGCCCCACCACGAGAGCAGCGGTCAGCATCCGGCGCCGCAGGCGGCGCCGAAGCATCCATGCAGCCCTGGAGCCTGCGTGCCGCCAACGTCGCCCACGCAGATCCCCTCGAGCCCGTAGACTTGACCCGATGCTCCAGTGGTCAGCCGAGGCCGCCAAGGCCGAGGTCGATCTCCAGGTTGGCGATCGAGTCGACGATGCGTGAGGGGCAGTAGGCGAACCGTTCGGCGTCGGCGCGGGTCGAGATGCCGGTGAGGACGAGGACGGTCTCAAGGCCGGCCTCCAGGCCGGCGACGATGTCGGTGTCCATGCGGTCGCCGATCATCACCGTGGTCTCGGAGTGGGCGCCGATGGCGTTCAGCGCCGAGCGCATCATCAGCGGGTTCGGCTTGCCGACGAAATAGGGGCGGACCCCGGTCGCCCTGGAGACCAGGGCGGCCACCGAGCCGGTGGCGGGCAGCGACCCTTCCCGCGACGGGCCGATCGGGTCGGGATTGGTGGCGATGAAGCGCGCGCCGCCCTCGATCAGGCGGATGGCCTTGGTGATCAGCTCGAAGCTGTAGGTCCGGGTCTCCCCGAGCACGACGTAGTCGGGGTCGCGGTCCGAGAGGGTGAACCCGATGTCATGCAGGGCGGTGGTGAGCCCGGCCTCGCCGATGGCGAAGGCGCTGCCGGATGGCCGCTGGCCGCCCAGGAACTGGGCGGTGGCGAGGGCCGAGGTCCAGATGCGGTCGGGCGGCAGGTCGATCCCGGCCCGGGCCAGCCGCGCCGACAGGTCCCGCGAGGTGTAGATCGAATTGTTGGTGAGCACCAGGAACGGGAGCCCGGCGGCCTGGAGGGCCTTGATGAAGCTGTTGGCCCCCGGGATGGCGTGCTCCTCGTGCACCAGCACGCCGTCCATGTCCATGAGGAAGCTGGGGAGGGGGCCGCGGTCAGTGGTCATGGTCGCTCCAGTGGGGTGCTCGGGATCGGTGTGCCGATATCGTGCCCGGAAGGCAGAGGAACTATCCTCTACTGGATGAGCACGCAGCGTCCCCCCGAGCCCGGCCCGCCCGGTCCCGAACCGCCGCCCCCGCCGCCCCCGCCGCCCCCGCCGCCCGATGGCGGGCAGCGAGTGGTGCGGCGCAGCCGAAGCGAGCGGGTGGTGGCCGGGGTGTGCGGCGGCATCGGCCGCTACCTGGGCGTCGACCCGGTGCTGTTGCGCATCGCGTTCGTGATCCTGGCCCTGGCCAACGGGCTCGGGGTGATCGCCTATGTGATCGCCTGGGTGGCGATCCCGGAGGAGCGGCGGGGCCAGCCGCTCGGCCCGGCCCCGCAGGCCCGCCGGGAGACGGGCCGGCTGGTGCTCGGGGGTGCGCTGGTCGTGCTCGGCCTGGTGCTGCTGCTCGACCGCCTCGCCCCCAACCTGGACGAGCTGTTCTGGCCGGTGGCGGTGGTCGCTGTCGGGGTGGCGGTCATGCTGGTGGGCCTGCGGCGATGAGCACCGAGCCGATGCCGGCCGCGGGCCCGCCCGGCGGAGCAGGAGCCCCGCCGCCGACCGATCATCACGGCCCGGCCGCGGCCACGGTGCTGGTGGGGGCGCTGCTGGTCCTGGTCGGGATCGGCTGGCTGCTGGACGCCAGCGGGGTCAGGGTGCCGTGGCGGGCGGTGCTGCCCGCCGCCCTGATCGCCGTCGGCCTGGCCACCATGGCCGGGGCGGTCCGGGGCCGCCAGCACGGCCTGATGGTCGTCGGGATCGTCCTCGCGGCGGCTCTCTCGGTGGCCGTCGCCACCGACTGGGAGCTTGACGTCCCGCTCGGCGGCGGCGTCGGGGACCGCAGCGAGCAGCCGAGCACCCCGGCCGGCCTGGCCGAGTACCGGCTGGGCGTGGGCAGCTTCCACCTCGACCTGCGCCAGCTGCAGGTCCCGGACGGGACGACGACGGTCGAGGCCCGGGTCGGGGTGGGCGAGCTGGTGGTCGAGGTCCCCGGCGACGTGTCGGTCGAGGTCGACGCCCGCTCCGGCCTCGGCAACGTCCAGGTGTTCGGCCGGCAGGAGAGCGGCCCCGGGAGCCGGGTCCGGCGCAGCTCGCGAGACGGCGGCTCGGGCGACCGCCGGCTCGTGCTCGACCTGCGCGTCGGCATCGGCCAGGTCGAGGTGGACCGGTGACCGGCGGGAGGATCGATCCCCGCCGGGCGGACCGGCTGTCGCTGGTTGTCGGGCTGTTGTTCGTGCTGGCCGGGGTGGTGTTCCTGCTGGACGCGCTCGGGGTGTGGGAGCTGCGCTTCGACTACCTGGTGCCGCTGGCCCTGGTGGTGCTCGGGCTGGTCGTGCTGGCCAGCGGCTGGCCGTTGCGCGAGCGTCGCCGCTGACCGCTCAGCCGGCGGCGAGACCGGCGGCGATCTCGCCGGCGAGGCCGGCGTTGGCCTCCAGCAGCGCCAGGTTGGCGACGAGGCTGCGCCCTCCGGTCCGGCGGTGCAGCCAGTCAAGCTCGAACGGGGTCCTGGCCTTGCCGAACACGCCGGCGTCGCGGGCGGCGGCCGCTCCGGCGGCGGCCAGCTCCCCCAGCTCCTCCGGGTCCATGGCGGCCGAGATCGGCGGGTCCTGGCACAGCACCAGCGCGCCGGGCGCCTCGAGCGCCCGGCGGACCCGGATCAGCTCCACCACCTGGGCGACCTCGTCGGTCACCTGCTCCAACGGCAGCCGACCCCTGGCCAGGAACCCGGGGAGGCGGTCGGTGCGGTACCCGACCACCTGCACGCCGTGGGTCTCCATCCATTCCAGGGTGGCGGCCGCGTCGGCGACGTGCTTGGGGCCGGAGCAGACCACCGTGGCCCGCGACCGGGCCAGCTGGGGCAGGTCGGCCGACACGTCGCCCCCGCCGAAGTGGATGCCGCCGATCCCACCGGTTGCCAACACCCCGATCCCGACCGCCTCGGCGACGAACACGGTCGCGGACACGGTGGTGGCCCCGTCGAGCCCGCGGGCCACGACATAGGGCAGGTCGCGGACGGTCACCTTCCAGCGGACCGCGCCCGAGGCCAGCGCCCGCACCTGCTCCTGGTCGGCCCCGACCAGGATCCGGCCGGCGATCACCCCGACGACGGCCGCCTCGGCCCCGGCCTTGCCGACGGCCGTGGCCTGCGCCTCCGCCGATTCCAGGTTGGCGGGCACGGGAAGGCCCTGGGCGAGGACGCTTGACTCGAGGGCGACGACGGCGCTGGCGTTGGCGATGCGGTCGGCGACGACGATCCGGCGATCCATGAGCGGAGCATTCCCCTGTCGTTTGGTCGGGTCGGTGGCCAGCGGTCAAGGGTACTCCGGGCGGCCGCCGATGGTCAGGGCCGGCCATGCGCCATGGGTCGCCACCGCCCGGGCGGCGAGCCGGGTGCCGGCGCCGGCCGCCTCGGCCGCGTCGGCGCCGCCGACCCTGGCCAGCAGGTAGCCGGCGGCAAAGGCGTCCCCGGCGCCGGTCACGTCGACCGTGTCGGCGGCGGGGGCGGGAACGGGCCGCGGGCGCCCGTACCCGGTGCAGACCACCACCCCGGCGGCGCCGCACTTGACCACCGCCGTCCCCACCGTCGCGGCCAGCACGGCGGCGGCCGCGCCGGGGTCGGGCCGGCCGGTGAGGGTCGCCGCCTCGTCACGGTTGGCCAGCAGGGTGCCGGCCAGGGCGGCGGCGGCCAGCACCGGCCGACCGGCCTCGCCCGCCAGCAGCGGCCAGGAGGCGGCGTCGACCACCGCCGGGACGCCGGCACGGCCGCCGGCCCCGGCGGCCGCCATGGCCGCCGCCCTGGTCTCGGGACGCAGCAGCGGGTAGCCGCTCACGAACACGGCGGCCGCGCCGGCCAGCGCCCCGGCCACCTGCCGCCCGTTCAGGTGGAGGTTGGCGCCGGGGTCGGCGACGAAGGTCCGCTCCCCCGCCTCCGTGACCACCAGCATCGCCCCGCTGGCCGACGGCGCCGGCTCGGCGGGATGCAGCTCGATCCCCCGCTCGGCCAGGGCGGCGGCCAGCAGCCGGCCGGCCAGGTCGTCGCCGCGGCCGGCCACCAGCCGCGCCCCGGCCCCCGCCGCCCTGGCCCAGGCGGCCACGTTGGCCGCCGACCCGCCCGGCCCGAGCCGCACCGACCCGGCGACGTCCCCTCCGCGAGCCAGCGCCGGCGCGTCGACGGCGACGTCCACCATCAGGTCCCCGATGCACACCAGCAGCGGACCGGAGCTGCCTGGTGCCGCCTGCGGCGGCAG
Source organism: Actinomycetes bacterium (assembly GCA_036003705.1). Lineage (GTDB taxonomy): Bacteria > Actinomycetota > CALGFH01 > CALGFH01 > CALGFH01 > CALGFH01. The sequence goes on from DASYSE010000095.1 coordinate 15,814, forward strand.
CTCCGTTCCATCCCGACCGCCAGAGTCGGCGGCCGGGGTCACCCGCCGTCCTCCCAGAACCGGGCGATGACCACACGGCGGGCGCGGCGGGTGGCTCGGCGGTAGTCCTCGAGCAGGCGCTGGCGGCCCGGCTCCCCCATCGCCCTGGCCAGCCGCTCCAGCGCCGCCGGGTCGGTGGGCAGGGAGCCCACCGGCCGCCCCGCGACCAGGTAGGCGAGGTTGCGGACGCGCAGGCAGAGCCGGTAGGCGTCGGCCAGCCAGGCCGCCTCGCCCCGGTCGAGCGCGCCCGCCCTGGCCAGGGCGTCCAGGGCCTCCAGGGTGCCCTGGACGCGCACGTCCGGATGATCGCCCCCCAACCGGAGCTGGAGCAGCTGCACCGTCCACTCCACATCGGCAAGCCCACCCGGCCCGAGCTTGAGGTGCAGCCTCGGGTCGGCCCCGGCGGGCAGCCGCTCGGCCTCGACCCGGGCCTTCATTCGCCGCACCGCCGTGACCGTCTCCGGATCCAACCGCCCCGGGTAGACGCGGGCGATCGCCTGGTCGCGGAACCGCCCGGCCAGCTCGAGGTCCCCGGCCGAGGGCCGCACCTTGATCAGCGCCTGCAGCTCCCACGGCTGCGCCCACCGGTCCCAGTAGGCCAGGTAGCTGCC
>DASYSE010000096.1:0-1590 GCA_036003705.1 Actinomycetes bacterium
GGGGTAGACCATGGCGGTGCCGGCGCCCATGAGCACCGCCGCTAGCGCCCACACCGCGAAGCCGGTGCCGGCGGCGACGAGTGCGATGCCGGCGGCCTGCAACAGCAGGCCGCCCGCGATGAGCCACTTGCGGCCCCACCGATCGGACAGGGCGCCGGTGAGCATTTGCCCGGCGCCCCACACCGCGGGATACAAAGCGACGAGCACGCCGATGCGGGCCACGCCGAGGCCGGCAGTGGCGAACAGGATCGGGTACAGGCCCCAAGCGAGCCCGTCGTTGAGGTTGTTGACCAGCCCGGCCTGGCTGGCCGCCGACAGGGCGCGCTCGCGGAGGCTGGTGAGGGTGAAGATCTGCCGCCCGGTGAGCCCGTCATCGTCCGGGGCCTGGATCCGGGCCTCGTGCCGGGCGTGGTGGTGGGTCTCGCGGACGAACACGGTGGACAGGCCGAGGCCGAGGGCGGCAAAGGCGAGGCCGAGCAGGAATGGTGCGGGTCGCAGGCCGTGTTGTGCGGCCAGCGCGCCGGTGGCAGTGGCGGTGGCGGCGACGGCCAGGTAGCCGGCGGCCTCGTTGAGTCCCATGGCCAGGCCCCGGCGGGCCGGCCCGACCAGGTCGATCTTCATGACGATGGTGGTGGACCAGGTGAGGCCCTGGTTGATGCCGAGCAGGACGTTGGCGGCGATCACCCAGCCCCAGCTGGGTGTCCAGATCAGCAGCAGCGGGACCGGTAGCCCGATCAGCCAGCCGGCGACGAGGACGGGCTTGCGCCCGTACCGGTCGGACAGAGCGCCGGCGGCGAGGTTGGTCAGGGCCTTGGTGATGCCGAACGCGACGATGAACGTCAGCGTGGCGGTGAAGGCGGCGATGTCGAAGACCTGGTCGGCGAGCAAGGGAAGGACCGTGCGTTCCTGGCCGATCATGCCGCCGACGAGGGCGTTGACCGCAACCAGCAGGGTGAACTGGGCCAGGTTGGCCCGCAGCCCGAGCCGGACCGGGTCGGCGGTGGCCGGCCGGCTCACGCGGTGTCCAGCCGTCGGCCGGTGGCGGCGGCCCAGTCGGCTGGTCCGCCGGCCAGGATGGACAGGTCGCGGCGGCCGGCCCGCTCCAGCACGCTCGCGGCGGTGGCGGCGCGTTCGCCGCGCCCGCACATCACCGTGGTCGGACCGTCCGGCAGCTCGGGGCCGTGGCCGCGGAGGCTGCCGAGTTCGATCAGGTGGGCGCCGGGCAGGTGCCCGGTGAGGTGTTCCTCGTGCTGGCGCACGTCGACCACGACCGGCGTGTCCATATCAGACGGTTGCACCAGGCGGGTGGTGCGCAGCTGGCCGCCGGACGCGGTCCATGCCCGTACACCGCCGGCCAGTTCGCCGACGATGGTGGGGTAGCCGACGGTGAGGGCGGGCCACAGGATGTCGGCCGGGTCCTGGTCGGGGTTGCGCACGAGGACGATCGGCACGTCGGCCGGGACGAGCCAGCCCAGCCAGGTCGCGAACGCCGCACGCAGCGGGATGGCCACCGACCCGGGGATGTGCCCGGCGGCGTAGTCGGCCACCGGCCGCACGTCCACCAGGCACGCGCCGTCGGCGAGCAGCCGG
>DASYSE010000097.1:0-31952 GCA_036003705.1 Actinomycetes bacterium
CACCGGATCTCCCCTGGCCACCGGATCTCCCCTGGCCACCGGATCTCCCCTGGCCACCGGATCTCCCCTGGCCACCGGATCTCCCCTGGACACCGGATCTCCCGTGCTCATTGATCGACTCCCTTGCGGCCGGAGGTGACCACCGGGTCGTCGTCGGTGGTGTCGGCGGGCTCCGCGCCGGCCCGCGACCGGGCGGCGGCCAGCTTGGCCTTGATGTCGGTGGAGTAGCCGACCGGCTTCTTGAACGAGCGGTCGAAGGGCGGCTGGAGCAGGTCGGGGTCGTCCAGGTCGAGGATGGCCGACCTGGGCACGATCCACAGCCGCACCGACTCCTGGCGCCGGCCGTAGAACTCGCGGGCGTAGTGGGTGGCCAGTTCAGGGTCGGGAGCGAGCAGGTTGCCGGCGTGCTGCATGGCCCCACCCTCCCGCTCCCTGCGGAAGACCTCGAAGACCTGCATCGGCTGGCCGGCCATGATCAGGCTGCCACGGGCGCGGACATCACGGTGTCGCGCACCCACTGGGTCTCGGCGTAGTTGAGGCGGCGGAGCTCGAGGCGCTCCCTGGACCTGGGGCCGTGCCCGGTGACCACGGCGTACAGCTCCCTCCAGTCGGGCTCGGTGTAGCGCCAGCGGCCGGTGTCCGGGTCCTTGCGCAGCTCCGGGTCGGGCAGCTTCAGGCCGATCTCACGGATGCGGGGCACGTAGACGGCCAGGAACTCCTGGCGCAGGGTCTCGTTGTCCTTGTTCTTGATCCGCCAGGCCAGGTCGCGATCCTTGGCCGGGTCGGTCCTGGGCCCGTGCATCTGCATCAGCGGCCCCCACCAGCGGTCGAGCGCGTCCTGGACCAGTGCCCGCTGGCGGGCGGTGCCGTTGACCATGGTGAGGACGACGTCCCGCCCGTGGAGGATGTGGACCGACTCCTCCCAGCAGATCTTCTTCATCGTCCGACCGTACGGCGCGTAGCTGGACTCGCGCAGCGCCTGCTGGGCCACGATCGCCGCCGCGTCGACCAGCCAGGCGATGATGCCGACGTCGGCCCAGCTCTGGGTCGGGTAGTGGAAGACGTTGTGGAACTTGGTCTTGCCGGCCAGCAGGTCGGCCAGCATGGCCTCGCGGGGCTTGCCCAGGTCCTCGGCCACCCGGTACAGCAGCTGGGCGTGGCCGACCTCGTCCTGGACCTTGGCCGAGAGGGCCAGCTTGCGCTTCAGGGTCGGCGCCCGCAGGATCCACTCCCGCTCGGGCAGCACGCCCATCAGCTCGGAGTTGGCATGCATCTCGACGAACCGGCCGACGGCCCGGCGGTAGTCGTCGGGCATCCAGTCGGTCGCCTCGACCTTGCCGCCCGCGGCCACCTGCCGGTTGAAGGCCTGGACGCGGCTGGAATCGCTCATCGTGTCCTCTCCTGGTGCGTCGTCGCTCCGTGTAGCCCCGCGAGGAACAGGTCGGCGTAATGGTCGGCGAGCGCCTCCGGGCTCAGCGGCCCGTCCGGCCGATACCAGTGGGCCATGGCGTTCATGGCCGAGAGGACGAACACGGCGGCGAGCCCGGGGTCTGGCGCCTCCAGCTCACCGGTGGCCGCCCCCTGCGCGATCACTCGCTCGAAGTAGCCCTGGTAGGCGAGCCGGGAACGGGCGACCGCCTCGCGTCGCTCCTGGCCGAGGAAGGTCCACTCGAACAGGAAGACCTTGGCCCGCTCGCGACCGCCGGTGACGACCCGGATGTGGGCGGCGACCATCTCGCGCAGCCGGTCGGCGGCCGGTCCCTGCCGTTCGGCGATCGGCCGGACGGCGGTGTGGAAGTCCTCGGCCGCCTCCTCGACGATGGCCGCCAGCACCGCCTCCTTGGAGGGGATGTGGGCGTAGAGGCTGCCGCCCTGCAGATCGAGGGCCTTGGCGATGTCCCGCATGCTGGTCGCCGCGTAGCCGCGGCGGCTGAACAGGGTGCTGGCCACGTCCTCGATCTGGCGCCGCCTGGTCTGCAAGTCGAACGCTCCTAACGAACAGTTGTTAGGCACGATAGCAGGAGGGCTCCACCCGGGCAACGGATCGCACCTTCGCCGCCACGGCGACGGCGCCAACCGGCTTGGCGGCCTGGCGCCCCCGCTCCACCCCTGGCAAACCGAAGGTCAGCTACGCCGACTGGACCGGCTGCCAGCCAGTGAACTCGTTCCAGCGGCCGATCGATCCCGACCGCTGGCGGCCGCTGCCGGCCCCGGAGCAGGACGGCTCAGGTCGGAGGTTCCGCCTCGGGGTCGTCCGGGAGGTCGCGGGCGGCCTCGGCCCGGCCGCGCTCCAGGCCGGAGCGGTACCTCGACAGCATGCTCCTGACCGCCTCGGGAGACCGGGCGGTCGGGCGGGACTCCGGCGAGCCGGGCCGGCCCCTGTCACCGGCGGCCAGGTCGGGAGCGAGGCTGGCATGCGGCTCCCGCCTGGGCAGGATCTGCTCGCCGCCCCCGGGAACGTGGGTCAGGTTGGGCCGCAGCGGCAACCCAGCCAGCTCCTCCCCCTCCCGATCACCCGCTCGATCGCCCGGTGCATCTCGCCGTGCGGCCGCCCCCCGGCGATCGACCGGCGGCGTTGCCGGCTGGGCCGTCGTCAGGGGCTCGGGCAGGAAGACGAGCGCGGTCACCCCGCCGTAGGCGGAGCGCCGGAGCTGGACCTTGATGTCGTGGCGCTCGGCGAGGCGTCCGGCGACCCAGGTGCCGAGCCGCTGCTCCAGGTCGTCGATGCCGACCGACCGGCCGGCCAGGTGCCGGTTGACCGCCTCGAGCTCCTCGTCGGTCATGCCGAGGCCGCGGTCCTCCACCTCGATGACGTAGCCAGAGCCGACCTTCTGCCCGCTGATCCGCACCCTGGTCTCGGGGGCCGAGAACGCGGTGGCGTTGTCGATCAGCTCGCCGAGCAGGTTGGCCAGGTCCTCGGCGGCCACGGCGGGCACCATCAGGTCGTCGGCCACCAGCACGTCGACCCGGGGAGCGTCCCGGTTGCCGCGGACCGCGACCGCGATCAGCTCGGCCAGCGGAGCGGGCCCGCCCCAGCGACGGCTCGGCTCGCCGCCGGCGAGCACGATCAGGTTGTGGGCGTTGCGCCTCGCCCTGCCGGCCAGGCGGTCGAGCCGCAGCAGCCGCCCCGGCAGCCTCGGGTCGGCATGGTCGCGCTCGGCCTGGCCCAGGAGCTCGAGCTGCTGGTCGGCCAGCTCCTGGCCCCGCCTGGCCAGGTCGACCAGCCCCCTGACCGTCTCGGGCTCGGGCGCCGGCGGCCGCGGGACCGGCGGTGGCGGCAGCTCGGCGACCGGGGCGGCGCGCCGGGGCTCCTCCGGGCCGGCCGGCACGATCGGGGGCGGGCCGAGGCCGCCGGCCCTGACCGCCTGCGGAGGGGCGAGCGCGCCGCCCAGCACCGCCTGCAGCCGCTCGAACCCGTCGGCCGGCTGCTCCTTGGCCGTCTCCCGGGTCGTGGGCCGGCGGGCCCGGGCGAGCGGCAGGAGTGCGACGGCGAGGCAACAGGCAAGAACGAAGACAGCGCCGTAGGCCAGCGCCCGGCGGTCGGCGGTCCGGTCGGCCACGCCGGCCAGCCACGCAACCTCGCCGACGAGGCCGACCTCGACCTCGCGCATCCGCTCGACCCTGGCCGCCACCGCGCCCGACCAGGCGGCAAGGTCGACGGCCGATCGGGGAGCGGCCCCGTCCTCCAGCGCCGCCCGCCGCAGCCGGCCGGCCCGCTCGGCGTCGGCGACCGGGATGGCGCGCCCGTACCGCTCCAGCTGCCCTGGGCTGGCCAGAGAACCGAACTGGTCGAGCAGCGCGTCCTGCCGGCCGCCGATCGCGGCCAGGCGGGTGCGCTCGGCCGGTTCGAGGCGGCCGAGCGCCGCCGCTCGGGCGGCCACCTCGCGCTCGCGGTCGGCCAGCTCCTTGGCCCGCGAGAAGGCGGTGGCGGCGGTCACGGCCCGGAGCAGCTCGGCATCCTGGCCGGCCTCGCGCAGCCCGATCTCGCTGCCGACCGCGAGCAGGCCGCCGACGATCTCGGTATAGCGGCGGAGCCCCGTCGCCGTCGCGGCGGCCGGGTTCCCCACCCTGGCGGCGCCGTCGACCGAGGCCCGCAGCGACTCCAGCTCGGCCAGCTGGGCCAGCCCGACGTCGAGGCGCTGGTGTAGCTCCCGGTCCCGGTCGGAGCCATCGACACGGACGGCGGCGTTCCGGTAGGCGGCGGCGGCGCCGTCGACCGCCCGGCGGACCGCCAGCAACGCGTCCCTGGCGGCCTCGGGCGTCTGGCCCCCGGCACCCGCCCGGGGGTCGGAGAGGGCCCGCTCCCGCTGCAGCTCGTGGACCAGGGAGGTCAGGGCGCCGGCGAACGGGACCAGCCCTCGCACCCGCTCGGCCCTGGCGCCGGCCTCCAGGTTGGTGGCCGCGCCGATGCCGGCCAGGACCAGGACCGCAAGCACCGGGACGGCGAGGAGGACGGCGACCGCCGAACGGCTCTGGAGGCTGGTTCGCATCGCGCCGGGCCTGGATGCTGGCGCTAGGCGCTCGCGTGCCGCGGCCGGTAGCGGGCCCACCACATGGCGCCGGTGCCGGCGACCAGCAGCAGCAGGCCGACGACCAGCTCGGCCTGGACCGCGGCGGGGCCGGTCAGAGCCAGCGAGCCCTTGACGGCGGCGCAGCCCGTCCGGACGGTGTCACTGGCGGCCATGGTCAGTGTCTCGCCCTTCTTGGTCCAGATGCTGACGTCGACGGTGGCGACGCCCTTCAGGCTCGTGGGCAGGCGGGTGCTGACCGTGCCGTCGGAGGTGGTCTGCACCGGCGTCGGCTGCCCACCGACCACCGCGCCCGTGGCCAGGTTGCGGACCAGCAGGAACAGCTGCTCATTGGCCGGCAGGCCCTCGCCCATCACGGTCACGCCGTTGCAGGTGGCGCTGCTCACCCGAAGGTCGCGCGGCACGGCCGCGGCCGGACCGGCCAGCAGGACGATCAGCGAGATGGTCAGGACCGGGGCGACGAGGACGGTTCGACGCATGATCACCTCACTGCTCGTTGGCAGGCGCGCCTGCTCTCCACGAACTTCTGGATCGCCGTTGACAGCCGGTCGTCACGGATGTTGCCGACCATGTAGGCGATGGCCTTGTCGGCCCACTCGACCGCGCTCCTGCACGACCGGGGCGGCGGGCCTGGCTGGACCACGATGCTGGTCACCGTGGCCGCGGCCGACGCGGTGGCCGGGACCGACGGCTGCGAGGTCGCGGGAGGCGGGCTTCCCGGACCGGTCACGGCCATGCCGAGCACGAACCCCACCGCCAGCAGCGCCGCCGCGGCGCCGGCAAGCAGCAGGTCGACACGCAACGCCCGCCGCCACAGGGGGCGCCGGCCGGCCGGGTTGGACGGCGACGGTCCCGCCTCCTCGGCCGGCGCAGGCTCGCGCTCGGGCGCCCGTCCCCAGAGTGATTCGTCCGAAGAAAGGCGCTTGAACGGCCTGCCCGAATTTTCGGGAGAGGAACTCTGGGCGGGCTGCACCATGGTATCCAACACCTGTCTCACAGCCTGGTGATGAAACAGGTTGGGGCGTTCCACCACAACTCCCGGTCAATCGCCACGCACGTATCTCGACAGACGAATTGACACAGGCCGGCCAGGCACGCAAGGGGCCTTGCAGCCTTCCTGCGACTACACCATCGTCGACGGGCTCACGCCATGGGTCGGTGGCCGCGGACCAGCCGGCCGGGGGTCATGACATCAGCGACGAGCACGGCCGGATCCGGTCCCCTTGACCCAGCGGCCGACCCTGAACGCCGAAGGGCACAGGTCGGCCAGCTCGCAGCGATCGCAGCGGGGATCTTTGGCCGTGCACACCTCGCGCCCGAACCAGATCAGGCGATGCGAGAAGCTGGTCCACTCCTCCACCGGGACCAGGGCCATCAGGTCCCGCTCGACCTTCACCGGGTCGAGGTTGGCGGTCAGGCCGAGGCGGCGGGCGAGGCGACCAACGTGGGTGTCGACCACCACACCCTCGTTGCGGGAGAAGAACGTGCCCAGCACGACGTTGGCGGTCTTGCGGCCGACGCCGGGCAGCTCGACCAGCTCGTCGATGGTCGCGGGGACCTCGCCGCCGTGGTGCTCGAGCAGGTGGCTGGCCGCGCCCTGGATGGCCCTGGCCTTGTTGCGGAAGAAGCCGGTGGCGTGGATGGCCACCTCCAGCTCCTCCCGGTCGGCGGCGGCCAGGTCGGCAACGGTCGGGTAGCGCCGGAACAGCTCCGGGGTGACCCGGTTGACGACCTCGTCGGTCGATTGGGCCGACAGGATGGTCGCGACCAGCAGCTCCCAGGCCGAGCGGTGGTCAAGGGCCGTGGTGACGGTCGGGTACCGGGCGGCCATCCGCTCGCGAATCTCGGTGGCACGGGCGGCCCTGGCGGCCCTGGACTCGCGCCGGCGCCTGGGCGCGGCGCTGCTGACGGGGGCGGGCATGGCGGGATGGTAAGCGCCCTCCTGGCGATCGGCCACTGAAGTCCGGGGCCGAACCTGCCGAGAAGGTATTGAGCACCGGTCGTGTACGCGCGGCGCGCAGCTTCACCGCGAGCCGTCTCTGCGGCGTGCTCGTGGTGCAGACGCCGATACACGACCAATGCTCGACGGGACCGCGCGCTTGGGGAGGGTGCCGTGACCGGAGACCACGTCCAGCACGAGTGGCGGGAGCCGCTCGACGACCTACGCACACTTCGCGAGTCGCTTCGGGAGGAGGAACAGCGGGTCAGCTACTGGCGGCAGCTCGTCCAGGGCCGGCTCGACCTCGTCCGCACCGCCCTTGACGGCGGCCATCCGAGCGCCGACGATCTGGCCAGCCTGGCCGCCGCCCGCCCACGCGACGGCGCCCGCAGGCGCTCGCCGGCCGCCACCAGCCTGGCCTTCGAAGGCCTGGTCAGCCCCCTGGCCGGCCTGGAGGACCTGTGGGACGCCCCCATCGCCTGGGGCGACCCTCGGGCGCTGCATCTGGTCGAGCGGGGCCTCGTCGGTGCCGAGGTCAAGCTGTCCGCCTACCGCAGGGCCCTGCACGAGCGCATCGACGCCTGCACGGCTCAGCTGGTGGACCACTACCAGCGCGATCCGGCACAGATCGTGAGGTGACGGGCAACGACATAGCGCCGCGTACGGTGGCTGCAGGCTTCACAAACCGGTCAGCGAACCGTACGCTGGACCTCGTTCGAGGAGGCGCTATTGGGCGTCGCTGTCCGGCAGCTCGGTCGGGCGACCCTGCTCGGTGTGGGCGCTCTGGCCACCACGCTGGCCGCCGAGGTCATGGCGGCCCGACGCCACCGTTTCCTTCCTTCCCACCACCCGCCGCTGGAGATCAGCGGCGTGCTCGGGCCTGAGGACGGCGAACCGCTGACGCTGGTCGTCCTCGGTGACAGCTCGGTCGCCGGGGTCGGTGCCGACGCCGCCGAGGACACCCTCACCTACGGGGTGGCCAAGGCACTGAGCGACCAGTACCGGGTCAGCCTGCACGCCCTCGGCGTCTCCGGGTCGAGGCTCGGCAACGTCGTCGGGGAGCAGCTTCCCCAGGTCGCCGGCCTCGACCCCGACATCGTGCTGGTCTGCGTCGGAACCAACGACATCACCCACGGCACCACGCTCCGCGAGGCCAGGCGCCAGCTCCGGCTGCTGGTCAGCGGGCTGGCCGAGGTCGCCCCGGACGCCAAGGTGATCGTCTCCGGGCTGCCCCCGACCGAGACCGCGATCGCGTTCCACCGGCCGCTGCGCGACCTGCTCGGGCTGCGCGCCCTGCTGTTCACCCGCCTGTACCGGGCCGAGCTGACGCCGCAGGGCGTCTCGGTCTTCGACATCGCCCGCCTGACCAGGTCGGCCTTCCACGGCAAGCGGGAGATGTTCAGCGCCGACCTGTTCCACCCCTCCAGTGCAGGCTACGCCTTCCTGGCCAGCGTCTACGGCCGGGCCGTCCGCGAGGCCCTCGACGCCGCCGCCCGCGACCTGCAGGCCGACCCGGAGGCGGAGCTGGCGGGCTAGTCGAACAGCTCGTCGAAGAAGCTCTTCCTGCGGCGCTTGGGGGAATCCTGGCTGTAGCGGCGGCGGACGTCGTCGCGGTCGCGGTCGCCGAACGGGTTGGGGAAGCTCGATTCGCGCTCGCGTTCGCGTGGGACCGACTGGCTGCGCTGCCAGCCCTGTTGGGCGTCGACCAGGTGCTCGAGCTCTCCTCGGTCCAGGAAGAGGCCGCGGCAGTCGGTGCACTGGTCGACGGTGACGCCGCTGCGCTCGTAGGTGCGCATGGCACCCTGGCACTTGGGACAGATGAGGTCGGTGGGCATCGATCGCCTCCTTGCGGTCGTGGAGCGAGTGTAGGTTCAGCCGGCGACGACCGCGAACCGCGGGGTGACCCCGAGCAGACGGGTGCTCGGCGGCATCCGCAGCAGCTGGGCCCACTCGATGTCGCGCAGCCGCTCCAGCCGGGCCGGTCCCCAGCCCGCCGCCTCGACCAGCTCGACCACCCGGTCCGGGTGGGTCCCGCCGGCCAGCGGCAGCGCCTCCCAGATGCCCGGCTCGTAGCGGTCGTGGTGGTGGTCGGGTTCCCCGCGCAGCCTGCGCAGCCCCTCCCGTGCCTGCCCGCGCAGGGTCTCGACCGGGTCGGCCGCCCCCCACAGCCCTTCGAACAGGACCAGCCGGCCGGCCGGCGCCACCGACCGCCAGACGGCGAGGGCGGCACCCGGGTCGGGCAGGGTCCACAGCAGGTGCCGCTCGATGACGGCGTCGAACGGGCCGGCCGGCGGGGCCTCGGCACCCGCCTCGACCACCTCGATCTCCAGGCCGTCGCGCGCGGCCGAGTCCCGCAGGCGGTCCAGCATGCCGGCCGACAGGTCAAGGGCGGTGACCCGGTGGCCCAGCCGGGCCGCGGTCAGCGACAGGAAGCCGGTCCCGGCGCCGGCGTCCAGCACCCGGCATCCCTCCCCGGGCAGCAGCCGGTGCAGGGCGGCGTTCCAGGCGGCCCGCAGGGACGGCGAGGCGGCGGCGTAGCCGTGGTCGGAGGAGTCGTCGTAGGTGGCGGCGTCCGCGTCCCAGTAGGCACGGACCTTGTCGGTGAGCTCCAAGGGTTCCTCCAGGGTCTCGGGTGGGATCAGCTCGGGTCGCGCCCGAGGAACCCGGCGAGCCGGTCGTGGACCGGCGCGTCGTCATCCACCGGCACCTCGGCGCCGAACACGCGGCCGCGCTCCTCGCCGCCGACGAACCGCGGCTCAGGGCAGCTCATGGCGCGGGTGGCCGGATCACGGGGCGGGAGGACCGGCCGGCGGCGCGTTCGCGGGCCAGGCGCCGGTCCTCCCGGACGGCGACCACCTTCTCCTCGTAGCTCGCCCAGGAGATGAGGATGCCGAGCACCGCGCTCAGCGCGACCAGATCGCCGACGCCCCACAGGATCGCGCCGCCGACGTGCTGATCGGCCAGGGGCGTCGGGCCCCACGACCGCTGGAAGCTCTCGAGGGTCGGGGCGAGCACCCGCCCGCTGTTCAGGATCGCGACCCCGAGGAAGGCGTGGAACGGCACCATGATGAACACGAACAGCAGCCGGGCGATGTGGGGCAGGCGCCAGCGGGACGGGTCGAGGCCGACCACCGGCCACCAGAACAGCAGCCCGGCGGTGAGGAAGTGGAGGTGCACCAGGTCGTGGACCAGCGGCTGGCGCAGGGTCAGGTCGAACAGCGGTGAGAAGTAGAGGCCGTACAGGGTCAGGGTGAACAGCACCCAGGCGACCAGCGGGTGGCCGACCACCCGCACCGGCGGGCTGTGCAGCAGGCGCACGAGGCGACGGCGGGTCCTGCCCCTTGCCACCCGCAGAGCGAGCGTGATCGGCGCGCCGAGGGCCAGCAGCGGGGCTGCCACCATGGTGAGCAGCATGTGCTGGACGACGTGGACCGAGAACAGCACGGTGTCGTAGGCCTCGAGCGGCGACACCAGGGCGACGGCCAGCGCGCCGATCCCCGACAGGAAGTAGACGGTGCGCCGCAGCGGCCAGACCACCCCGCCGGCGACCAGGCGCCGGCGGCCCCGGAGGTACAGCACCGCCCCGGCCACCAGCCCCACGGTGACCAGCGGGTTGAACGACCAGGAGAGCAGCACCCGTGCAGGCGTCGGCGGCGGCACCTGCGACCCTGGCGACGGGCCGGCAAGGGCGGCACCGGCCCCGAGCGTCAGGCCGGCCAGCGCAAGGGCGCCGGCGGCCACCATCCGGCGCCCGATCCTCCGAGACCACACCACCCCTGCAGCTTACGCCGGCTCAGGACGCGGGAACGTCCGTGTGGCGTGGGCTCCGAAACCCCACCAGCCCGGCGACCACCATGCTGGCGCCAAGGCCGAGGGTGAGGGTGATGGTGGCGCGGGTGGCGAGTGGGCCGAGGGCGGACAGGAGCTGCGAGCGGGCGAGGGCCGACAGGTCGGGCAGGGCCCCGCCCAGAGTCAGGAACACGCCGCCCAGCAGCAGGTAGAGCAGGCCGGTGTCGGCCCGCCCCCGGAGCAGCCGGTAGGCGGCCAGGCCGGCGACGACCCAGCCGGCCGCCGCGGTCACCGTCCCGTACGCCTCGGCCGCGAGCGGCGCCGCCGAGGCGAGCAGCGCCCCGACGGTGTGGACGACGTCGGCGGCCACGGCAAGCAGGGCGACCACGGCGAGGACCTGCGGCCTGCGGTAGCCGCCGGCGGCGGCGAGGGCGGCGGCGAAGACGGCCGCCGTGGCCAGTGCCCACGGCCACGGCGACGGGCCGGGGACCCAGGTGATGTCGCCCTGCACCACCATCGTCCGCTCGCCCTGGCGCAGAGGGACCTGCCAGTCGGGCACGACCACCTGGAGCGCTCGAGGGTTGGCGGAGACGGCCGGCGGGTCGGGGCCGGTCCAGTGGGCCCGGTGGTCGTGCCAGGCCACCGACGGCCCGTCGCCGATCCGCCGCCACTCGGGCGCGGCCGCCGGGTCGAACTCGGGCGGGACGGTCGTCGGGGCGGTCCGGAATCGGTTGGTGTAGGTGCTCGGCGAGCGCCGGTTCTCGAACACCCCGCCCGCCCCGACGCGCAGATACGGCTCGAGGCGGTAGCCGAGCACCAGCACCTCCTGGCCCGACCGGTTGGTCAGTTCCAGCTGGTCGCCGGCGACGGTCCGGACCTCCAGGCCGGGCACTCCCTGCTCGATCCCGCGCACGGTGGTCCGGTAGTTGCTGGCCGCCGTCCCGGAGCCGATCGCGTGCGCGGCCGCCGGCCCGGCCGTGGCCGCGACCACGAAGCCGGCGAGGACGATGCCGAGCCCGGCCCTGCGGATGGCGCCACGCCCGGTCATCGGCGGCGCCGCCGTCCCGGCGGGGTCGCCCGCGACGACTCGCGGCGCCGCAGGAGCAGGGCGGTGACCACGATCACGGCCGCGGCGCCGGTGGCCAGCAGCAGGGTCTGGTTGCGGGTGTCGCCGGCCGACCCGCCAGCGGACGGCGCCACCCCGACCTGGACGTACCCGGTCCTGGCCAGCCCGGCGCTCACCTGGTGGGTGCCTGGCGCGTCGGTGCTCCGCAGCCGCTCCCAGGCGCGGCCGTCGGCCGAGGACAGCACCAGGTGGCCCCCGAGGTCGCTCACCGCGGTGGCCAGCAGCGGGTAGACCAGGCCGACGCTGGACTGGCCGCCGAGGGTGTCGACCTTGCTGCCAGAGGGCTGGTAGCTGACCTGGATGCGGTAGGCGTTGCCGGCGCCGACCAGCCCGGCCGGGACCGGCCCGAGGGTCGCCGGGTCGACCGGTTCGACCGCGACCTCGACCCCGGACTGGCCGGGACGTGCCCGCACCGCTCCTTCGCTGAGCACCAGGTTGACCTGCCCGTCGCTGGTCGAGAAGGCGCCGAGCTGGGACCCGTTGGCGGTGAGCTTGACCGTGAAGCGGGTCGAGGCGGGCGGCTTGTTGCTGGAGGCCAGGTCGGGCGGCGGGTTCACCCAGCGGTACGGCGTCGGCGGGGCGAGCCCGTCCAGCAGCGGCCGCCGGGCCAGGATGCTGGCCCGGCCGCTGACGGCCGCCCCGGCCAGGTAGAGCAGCACGATCCCGACCCCGACCAGCAGGGCCATCGGTGACCTGCCCGCCATCCGGCGCTCCCCGGTCTTCGCCCGGCTCCCGCGGTTGCTTGCCGAGGTCATCGGGACGGGCGGATGGCCGCGATCGGAGCGGTGGCGAACTGGGGTGGCCAGGTCACCTCGCGCCGGTTCACCTGCGTCCACTCCCAGATGACGCTGGCCGCCCGAAGGTTGGCACCGGCGTCGGGGCCGCCCGCCGGGGCGAACTCCAGGCCGCTGCCGTTGGGCAGGCCGCCGGCCGGCACTCTCGCCGTCCGGGCCGCGGCGGCCACGTCGGCGGGGGTGAGCGAGCCCGCCGCCGGCAGCACGTGGTGGAACAGCGCCCAGGCGCCGGAGAAGCCGGCAAGGGCGGCGGCGCTCATCGAGTGGCCGTTGGCCTTGCGGTAGGCGGTGTCGGCCCGGTCGAGCAGGGCACGGGCCTCGGGGGTGAGCCCGGCGGGGTTGATCCCGTGGGTGTCTGGCTTGTCGGAGGCGAACAGGCCGACGGCGTCGCGGCCGAGCCGCGCCCCGAACTCCGGCATGCAGTAGCTGGACGAGGTGCCGATGCTGGCCAGCAGGGGCAGGTGCTGGCGGACCTGTTCGCGGCGCAGCGCCACCCCGTCCTCCAGGTAGGCGACCACGAACAGCACGTCGGGACGCCCGGCGGCGACCTCCCTGACCACCTTGGCCGGGTCGTAGCGGCGCGGGTCGTAGGTGACGTCGGCGGTGGCCCGCAGCCCCCGCTCGCGCAGCTCGGCCCGTGCCCCGTCGGCGACCGCCTTGCCGTAGACGTCGTCGACCGCGGCGATGGCGAAGCGCAGCGAGGCGTTCGGCCGCGGCAGCTTGGGGGCGAGCTCGTCGGCGACGAACCGGATGGCGCCCCGGCCGAGCAGGCCGCCGGTGGGCGCGACCCGGAACACCAGGTCGCCCCCGCCGGGGCCGGCCAGCTTGCCGACCGCGCCGGTCTCCCAGAACAGCGAGCCCCGCCCGGCGGCGGCGGCGGCCGCCGGGCTCGAGATGGTGCTGCCGTAGCTGCCGAGGACCAGGTCGACGCCCCGGCCGGCCAGCGCCTTGATCGCGCCGGGGGCGGCGTCGGCCTCCGGCACGTCGACCTGGTCGAGCACGATTGGGCGGCCGCCGACCCCGCCCTCCTGGTTGGCCAGCTCGGCCGCCACCCGGACGCCGTGGTACTCCTCGATCCCGCCCATGCCCTGGGTGCCGCTCAGCGGGTAGATGGCGCCGACCCGGACCGGCTCGGGCGGGTCGCCGGTGCAGCCTGCGACCAGGAGCAGGACGAGGAGCAGAACCAGCGGGCGCAGCGGGCGCATCTATCTCACCGCCAGGAGGTTGGCTACGGCATGGGTGACGGCCGGGACCGTCCAGCGGCCGGAAGCGTACCGCTGCCAGGACAGCAGCAGCGCGGCCCCGAGGTCGACGGGCATGGCGGCCAGGCCGTAGGCGGGCAGGTGGATGAGGGCGAACAGGACCGCGGTGCCGAGCACGGCGACCAGCTGGCCGAATTGCTCCAGCCGGTGGTAGAGCAGCCGGCGGAACAACGCCTCTTCGGCCACGGTGGCGAGCAGGACCAGCCCGGCCGCCGCGGCACCGACCCGCCGGTCGGGGGCCGGCCCGGCGACCGCCGCGGCCCCGGCCACCGCAACCAGCCCAAGGGCCAGCGGGGCCGCCGACCCGAGCGGCGCCACGGCGGCGCCGCGGGGCCCGCGGACCGCCAGTGCGCCCGCGGCCAGCGCCAGGTAGCCGGTGGCGAGCAGCGGCACCGCGGACGGCAGGCCGCCAACGGCCGGGCGGACGAGCAGGAAGGCAAGCCCGCCGGCGACCACCAGGCCGCCGACGAGGAATGATCCGGGGGCTGTGGACACCCGGAAGCACCCCACCCCGCCATCGGCTACGCTCCCCCTCCGGGGGACCCGGCGTCCGGCCGGGTCGGTGCCCGCCGGGTCGGTCACCTGACGACCTGGAACGCGGCCTGGGTGAGGATCCGCGGCTCGAACGGGACGTGGTCGGCGGCGACGAACTCCACCTGGACGACGTGCTGGCCCGCGGGGAGCTGTGGCAGGCGCTGCCGCAGCCCGTAGTTCATGGCGACCAGCTTGCCGTCGACGAGCACGTGGATGTGGCCCTCGTCGCCCTGGATGCGGGTGGTGGTCTGGCTGACGATCTTGGCCCCGTCCAGGCCGAGCCGCAGCTCCGGCTGGGCCTGGCGGACGGTCTGCCCGTTGCGAGGCGTGACGATGGTGAGCCTGGCCGGGCTGCTCGGACGGTCGGCGGCCACGGTGGTGGCGCCCGGCGGCCGGGCCGCGCCGCCGGGCCCCCCGCCCGAGCAGGAGGCAAGGCCGAGGAGCGCGACGGCGAGCAGGATCGTGGCAGGGACCTGCCGCGTTCGGGGACCACGCTGCGACTTCATGTGGTTGGTTCCTCTACTCGATGACCTGCTCGAACCGGCCACCGACGGCCCGGCGGCCGGCGGTGGCGTCGATCGCGAACGACACGCGGCCCGGTTCGAGGTCGACGTTGGCGGCGAAATGCCCGGGACCGAGGCGGAGCAGCGTCAGCGGCTCGGGGACGCTTGATGGCTTGGTCATCCTAGCTCGCGCCTTGGTGGTGGGCTGCTCGTCCCCGGCGGGGTCGAAGAAGGTGAAGTGGACGGTGTTGGGACCGGGGCGGCCGGGGTCGAGGTAGGTCTGCAGGGTCCCGCCGGCGGCCAGGGTGATGGTGTACAGCGTTGGCTGGCCAGGCACCTCGGATACCTGGACCCGCTGGGCGGCGGGACGGGTCTCCAGCTCCAGGGGCACGGTGACCGCCGGGCCGGACCCCTCGACCAGGCCGACCACCACCCACTGGCCCTCGATGGAGAGCTCGCTGCCCTGGCCGCGCCAGAGCCCGTCGCCGGCCTTGGCGAGGTCGAGGGTGGCGCCGCCGATGTCGGGCCGGTCGCGTGACGTGAACCGAAGGACGACCCGGGTGGCCGGCCAGTCCTCGCCCGAGTCGTAATCGGTGACCTTGGCGGCGAAGCTGTTCGGGCCTGCCCTGCCCGGCGAGACGGTGAGGGCCAGCCGCACCGAGGTGGCGAAGTCGCTGCCCTCGACCTGCACGCCGGCCGGGGGCGGCGGCTTGGCCGCCGCCCGCCCGACGACGAACTCGCCTGGGGGGAGCTGGCTCAGCACGGCGGTGACGGCCAGGACGCAGGCGGCAAGGACGACCTCGCCGCGCACGTTGCGCCGGAGGTCGCCGATGCGATCGACCCCGGCGACCAGCGCTCGCACGACCTGGTAGCGGTTGAGCGCCCCGAGGGCCACCAGCCCCCCGAACAGCGCCACCTTGAGATCGAGGTAGCGGCCATAACTGGTGTCGAGCAGGCCCTGCCAGCCGCCTGCCAGGTGGAGGGCGCGGGAGAGGCCGGTGACCGCCACCAGCCCGAGCACCGGGGCGGCCAGCCTGGAGAAGCGCACCACCGCGGCCACCCGCTCTGGCCGCTCGCGGCCACGCAGCCCTGCCAGCAGCCAGACCAGGCCGCCCACCCAGGCGCCGACGGCCAGCACGTGGAGCCACTGGACGAACAGGTTGACGGCACGTAGCGGGGACGGCCCGGCCGCGTGCCCGGCGAGCACGTGCAGCAGCATGGTGATCCCGGCCGCCGCCCCGACCAGCGCCAGCCGCCACGCGTCGGCCGGTGTCGCATCACGCTCGGCCAGCCCCCCATCACCCTCGGCCAGCCCCCCATCACCCTCGGCGGCGGGGTCGTGCTCCGGACCGGCCGGCCGGCCGGTGGCCGCGACCAGCAGCCAGGTCGCCACCGCGGTGGCCAGGACCCCGGCGGTCAGGCGGAGCAGCCCCTGGCCGGTCGAGGAGGCGAGCAGCGTGCCGAGCGGCGCGTCGATCCTCGCCCGCTCGGCGAGGAACCTGGCCGCACCGCCGGCCACCGCGAGCAGCGCCCCCGCGACCAGCAGGGTCCTTGCGCCCTCCGGGAGGACCCGGTCGAAGACCGCCAGCCCGGTGACGGCCGCCCCGACCAGGAGCATCAGCCCGCCGTACAGGGCCAGGCGCGCGGCCGTCGCCAGCGGCGACGGCGACGGCGACGCCCCCTCCGGCGCCGCCCTGGTCGCTTCGGTGGCCGCCGGCGCCGGGACACCGACCCCGAACGCGAACGACCCGACGGTGACGTGGCCGTCGTCCTTGGAGACGACTCGCCAGCTCACCGTGTAGGTGCCGTCGGGCAGGTCGCCGAGCGCCAGCGCGAGCCGCAACGGCGCACCGGCGACCGGCGCCGGATCGCCGCGGCCCACCTGGCGGCCGCCGGTGTCGAACACCCGGATGCTGGAAAGGCCCTGCTCCGGCCGCTCGGTGAAGGTGAGCACGACCTGGCGCGGCGGCCGATCGAGGGAGGCGCCACCGGCCGGGTCGGACTCGCGCAGCAGCGCGTGCGCGCCCGCCGACGGCCCGCTCGCGACCAGCCAGAGGCCGGCCAGGGCGGCGGCCACGGCGGGCCGGCCCAGCCGCCTCCCGTGGCGGAGCCCTCCGATCGGAACCCGCACCGCCGTCAGCTCCTCCGGCGGAGTGCCAGCGCGCCGAGGGCCGGCACCGCCAGCACCGGCACCAGCAGCGCGGCCACCACCACGGCGACCACCCTGGTTCTCTTGGTCACGAATCTCTCCCCTTCACCATGGCACAGGCGCTCCTGAGTGGCGGTGGCGGGAGCCGGAGCTCCCCCACATGGATCAGGGACTGCGGTGGTGCAGTCGCCAGGGACCCTCAGATCAGCTGCTGTGCCGCAGGCGGAGCTCGGCCGCCGAGACCGGCGGCGAGGAGCTCGGCGGGGCGGACCCAGCTGGTGGGGCGGCGGCGGGCGGGGCGGGCGTCCGGGCGCTGCAGGCGACGGCGGCGCAGGGCACGGCCGGCGACCTCGGCGACCCGGCCGGCCCAAGCCAGCCCGACGGCCAGGAGGGTGGCGACCAGGAGCTGGACGGCGACGCCGGTGAGCAGCAGCCGGCCGTGCACCGAGCCGCCGAGCGGGACCCCGGCGGCGGCCCGCTCGATCAGCTCCTGGACCAGGTAGATGGTGACCTGGAGGAGGGCGAGACGCCCGGCCAGGCGGCCGAGGGGCTCGCCGGCAGGGCGTCGTGCCGGGCGAAGGCCGGCCCGGAAGTGGCGGGCCAGGGTGGCGCCGAGCGACACCAGGCCGAGCACGATGGCGGCCGCGATCGCCGCCGACCAGTAGGCGTGACCGCTGCTGGCCAGCACGACCAGCCGCCGGCCCGGCTCGGGAACCGCCAGGGCGTAGGCGAACGCGTGCCCGACCACCGCCCCGGCGACCGCCGCGCCGGCCAACGGGAGCCGACGGGCCAACCCGCGCCACTGCATCGCTCAAGCATACGCGGACGGGAGGTGCACGGGCGGGCGACTGCCGACGCACCCGCCGGACGCCTCCACCGCCTGAGGTGGCCGCCAGGGACGAGCCGGCCTGGCGGGCCTGGATGGAGAGGCACCTCCAGATGGTCGAGGCGGCGTCCGCCGAGGAGGCCCCGACGGGGTCGTGATCCCGTCCAGCGTCAGCCGCGATCCAGCACCGCCGGGTCGAAGCCGTACGGCAGCTCCAGCCGGTTGGCGGCGAGCAGGTCGGCGTCGGCCAGCAGCCGGGCGGTTGGCCCGTCGGCGGTGATGGTGCCGCCGTTCATGATCAGGGCCCGAGGGCAGAGCTGGAGGGCGTAGGGCAGGTCGTGGGTGACCATCAGGATGGTGATGTCGAGCCCGGTGACGATCTCGGCCAGCTCGCGGCGGCTGGCCGGGTCCAGGTTGGAGGACGGCTCGTCGAGGACCAGGATCTCCGGCTCCATGGCCAGCACGGTGGCCACCGCGACCCGGCGCCGCTGCCCGAACGACAGGTGGTGGGGCGGCCGGTCGGCGTGGCCCTCCATGCCCACCGCGGCCAGGGCGCCCTTGACCCGGGTCTCCAGCTCGGCCCCGCGCAGGCCGAGGTTGGCCGGGCCGAAGGCCACGTCCTCGGCCACCGTCGGCATGAACAGCTGGTCGTCGGGGTCCTGGAAGACGATCCCGACCCGGCGCCTGATCTCCTTGAGGTGCTCGGAGGCCACCGGCAGGCCCGCCACCGCGACCCGGCCCGCCCCCGCCAGGAGCACGCCGTTGAGCTGGAGCACCAGCGTGGTCTTGCCGGCCCCGTTGGGGCCGAGCAGGGCCACACGCTCCCCCTTCTCGACCCGGAAGCTCACCCCGAACAGCGCCTGGTGCCCGTCCGGGTAGGCGAACGCGACGCCGTCCACCTCGAGGGCAGGGGGTCCGGGGGGCTCAAGCCCAGCCCCCCGGTGGATCCCGCTCACGGGCGGATGCCCCAGGCGGTGGCGGCGACCAGGACGGCGGCGGCGGGGACGGCCATGGCGGCAAGCCACTGCCGCCGGCTGGCGGCCAGCTCGTGGAGCGCGGGCATCGAGCCGGCGTAGCCGCGCGACACCATGGCCAGGTAGACGCGCTCACCGCGCTCGTAGGAGCGGATGAACAGCGTCCCGGCGGCTGCGGCGACTGCCCTGGCCTGCCAGATCCAACGCGGGTCGTGGCCGCGGGAGATGCGGGCGATGCGCATGCGCCTGACCTCGTCGGCGATCACCTCGGCGTAGCGGACCATGAACCCGGCGATGGTGGTGAACACCCTCGGCAGCCGGAGCTGCTCCAGGCCCTGGAGCAGCTCGGGCACGGGCGTGGTGGCGGCCACGATCACCGAGGCGGCCACCCCGAGGGTGCCCTTGACCACGATGTTCCAGGCGGCCCACAGTCCCTCCCGGGCCAGCGGCACCCCGATGACCTCGACCCGCTCGCCCTGCCCGACCAGCGGCAGGAACAGCGCGAACAGCAGGAACGGCAGCTCGATGACCAGCCGCCTGGCCAGGAACGGCAGCGGCACCCGGCCGAGCCTGGCCAGCCCGACGAGCAGCAGCGCGTACAGCCCGTAGGCCCAGATCGCCTCGCGCGGTGTGGCCACGACGGCCAGCACGAACAGCAGGCCGGCGGCGACCTTGCACTGCGGCCGGGCACGGTGGAGCACGCTCGTCCCGTGGAGGTGGAGCGGGTGGCTGTGACCGGCACCCACGGTCAGGGCGCCCGGGTGGGCTCCGAGTCGTTGCGCCGGGACCGCAAGCCCCTCACCAGCGCGAACAATGCCATTCCGAGGCCGAAGGTGATCAGCACCCCGATGAGCCCCGACACCCCGGTGCTGAGCCGCTCGTTGTGGACCCCCGCGACCTGGTAGTCGGCCAGCGGGCCGTCGGCGAACAGGTGGTCGCGCGCCGTCTCCAGCAAGCCCTTGTCCTCGGCCACCTTCTCCAGCCCGTCAGGGGAGCTGGAGGCGAAGCCACTGACGACCAGGGCCAGCCCGGCGGCCACCAGCAGCCCGCCGACCAGGAACATGCGCAGGCTCGAGGTGCGCATCGATCAGCCCACCTCCCCGCGCCGCCGGCCCGGCGCGCCCTGGAGCACCAGCGGGGGACCCTGGAGATGCGCGGCCCCGTGGACCAGGTCGGGACGGACGCCGAGGACCACGCCGACGGTGAGGGCGGTGATGACGCCCTCGCCGATGCCGATCAGCGCGTGGACGCCGCCCATGGCCGCGAACACCGTGCCGACCGAGACGCCGCCGGTGCCGCCGAGCGCGTACTCGAGCACGAAGGCGCACGCGGCCAGCACCACCGAGATCCCGGCGGCGATCCCGGACGAGGCCACCACCGAGGCCCTGGTGGCGGGCAGCGCCCGGCGCAGCAGCTGGAAGACGACCCAGCCGCCGAACACGCCGACGATGGCCATGTTGGTGATGTTGAGGCCGAGCGCGGTCACGCCGCCGTCGGCGAACAGCAGGCTCTGGACGACCAGGACGACGGCAACGCAGATGGCGGCGGCCCATGGGCCGACCAGCACGGCGGCCAGGACGCCCCCGAGCAGGTGCCCGCTGGTCCCCGCGGCCACCGGGAAGTTGAGCATCTGCACCGCGAAGATGTAGGCGGCCACCAGCCCGGCCAGCGGCGCCTGGCGCTCCTGGAGCGTCTGGGCGGCCCGGCGCAGGCTCACGCCGATGCCGCCGGCGGCCACGGCGCCCGCGCCGACCGAGGTGTAGGCGTTGATGAGCCCGTCGGGTATGTGCACGTGCCCTCCCTTCGGCCGCATAGTTGCGACCGGGTTGCATCTATGGGCTGGTTGCAACTGTACGAGCGACCCCCGACAAGCGCAATCGTTGGGTTGGTCAGGGCGGCCCCCCGAGGCATACCGTCCACGCGTGGACATACGGAACCACCATCGGTTGTGGCAGGCCATGGTCGCGGTCCTGGTGCTGGCCGTGCTGGCCGGCGGGGTCGCGCTGTGGCCCTCCGGCCGGCTCGCCGGGCCGGCCGGAGGCGGGCCGGCCGACCCGACCCGGCTGGTCGCCGCGACCCTGGCCTCGGTCCAGACGGTGCCGTGCAAGGAGGCCGAGCCGGGCCTGCCCGGGTCCACCTGCATCAAGGTGCGCGCCCGGCTGGCCGCTGGAGGGGAGGTCGACTTCCAGACCACCGACCCGACCGGCGACAGCTTCCGGGCCGGCCAGCGGGTCAGGCTGGCGGTGCTGGAGCAGCAGGGCCAGCCCACCTTCTACAGCATCCGTGACCTGGAGCGCGGCCGGCCCATGCTGGCTCTGGCCGCCTTGTTCATGCTGGCCGTGATCGCCTTCGGCCGCTGGCAGGGCCTCCGCTCGCTGATCGGCCTCGGCTGCTCCTTCGCGGTCATCATCGGCTTCGTGGTCCCGGCCATCCTGCGCGGGCGCAGCCCGGTGCCGGTCGCCCTCGTCGGGGCGATGGCGATCATGCTGGCCTCCCTCTACCTGTCCCACGGGCTCGGCCGCAAGACGACCGCCGCGGTCGTCGGCACGGCGCTCGCCCTCGGCCTGACCGCGGCCCTCACCGCCAGCTTCGTCGAGTTGACGTCGCTGACGGGCCTGGCCAGCGAGGACGCCCTGAACGCCAGCTTCCAGGTCGGCGGCATCTCGCTGCGCGGGCTGCTGCTGGCCGGGATCATCATCGGCGGGCTCGGCGTGCTCGACGACGTCACCGTCTCCCAGGCGTCGCTGGTCTTCGAGCTGCGGCGGGCCGACCCAACGGCCGGTTTCGCCGAGCTGGTCAGGGGGGCCATGGCCGTCGGCCGCGACCACGTCGCCGCCACCGTGAACACCCTGTTCCTGGCCTACGCGGGCGCGTCGCTGCCGCTGCTGGTGCTGTTCGTCAGCGGCGGCGAGGCGCTCGGCAGGGTGGCGACCGCCGAGGCGGTCGCGGTCGAGGTCGTGCGGACCCTGTGCGGATCGGTCGGCCTGATCGCGGCCGTGCCGCTGACCACGCTGCTCGCCGCCAGCCTGGCCCTCGAGAGGTCGACGGCGCCGGCTGCCGCCGGGCCCGAGGCCGGCCGGGTCGCCTACTCGCCGGCCAGGGGGCTCGGGGCCGAGGAGGCGGGGACGCTGTTCGAGCGGGTCCTCGAGCTGCACGGCCCCCGGCTGTCCGCGGCCACCGTCGGGGTCGCCTCCGGTGACTGGCTGGGTCGCGAGGCGCTGCCGGCCGGCGCCCGCCAGGCCGTGGCCGAGCTGGAACGGCTGGGCGCGTCCGCCCGCCGGGAGGGAACGGCCTCCTGGTACCGGCGGGCGATGGAGGCCGGCACGGTCCGGCTCGACCCGGCCGACCCTCGCCAGCTCGACCTGCTCAGGCGCTACGGGGCGTTCTCAACCGACACCAGGGTCTGGGTGGATGGCGACCCCGACCCGGTGGCGGAGACCGCCGACTCGTTCGACGGCCTGCCCCGGGTCACCTACCGCCTGGCCGCCGCCGAGCTGGACCGCCTGCGAACGCTGCTCGGGGAGGCCGGCCCGGCCGGGGTGACCCTGGTCCCGAGGCGGGTCAGGACACGCCCGGCCCACCACCACTGACCCGGACGGCCACCGGTGGTTGCCGGTAGCATCGGCCGCTGCCGGAAGGGGAGGCTCGATGCACCGCCGCAACGTTCTGAGCGGGCCGCTGGTCGTGGTGGCCGCGCTCCTTGCCGTGAGTGGCTGCTCGCGGGCCGTCACGCCGGCCGCCCCGGCGACCGGCGGGGTTGCCGCCACCACCACGGCGACGCTGGCCCCCGGCGCCGGTGAACCGGGCCTCGGGGTGACCCGGACCGAGCCGACGGCGGCACCGACGACCAGGGCGAGCAGGCCCGCGCCGGTGCGCTACCGCTTCCCGGTGACCGGCTGCCAGGCGCGGTACGGCCGCACCCACCACGACTATCCCGCGGCCGACATCTTCAGCGGCAGAGGCTGCGCCTTCGTCGCCCCCGTCGACGGCCGGGTCGACGAGGTCGCCCGGGTCGACCGGTGGGACGCCGGCAGCGACCGGGGAGCCGACCGCGGCGGCCGGTCGGTGTCGCTGGTCGGCGTCGACGGGGTCCGCTACTACGGCTCCCACCTGGAGGCGGTCGCGCCGGGTGTGGTTCCGGGGACCAGGGTGCGGGCCGGGCAGCTGCTCGGCCGGATCGGCGACTCCGGGTCGGCCAGCGGCACCCCCGTCCACCTCCACTTCGGCATCTCCTGGCCGACCCGGCCGGGGATCTGGTGGGTGCGCCGCGGCATCGTCCCACCGGCGCGCTACCTGGACTCCTGGCGGGCCGGCGGCGACCTGTCTCCGGTCGGGGCGGTCAGGGCGGCCAGGGCGGCGGCCGGCCGCGAGGTCCCCGCCTGCCGGGCCCGCTGCTGAACGCCTGACGCAGCGCTACCGCTCGGCGGCCTCGTTGCAGGCGGCGCAGGTGCCGGCGATGGCGTAGTGGGTGAAGTCGGGACGGAACCCGTGGTCGCGCTCGAACAGGCGCTCAAGGCTCCGCAGCGAGCTGCGGGGCAGCTCCAGGTCGGCGCCGCAGCGCGAGCAGGTCAGGTGGGCGTGCTGGGCCTCTTCGAGGCGGTGGTAGCCCACCCCCGACTCGAGATGGACGTGGGCTAGGACGCCCACCTGCTCCAGCCGTTCCAGCGTCCGGTACACCGTCGAGGGGCTGACCCCCGGTACCCGGGCCTGCACCCGCTCGATGACCGTGATCGGGATGATGTAGCCGGAGGTCGACATGATCTGGTCGACGATG
The DNA here is from genome assembly GCA_036003705.1 of Actinomycetes bacterium. Classification (GTDB taxonomy): domain Bacteria; phylum Actinomycetota; class CALGFH01; order CALGFH01; family CALGFH01; genus CALGFH01. The sequence goes on from DASYSE010000097.1 coordinate 23,200, forward strand.
GCCAGCCGCTGCGGCGTCATCCGCATCCCCTGCCCACGCAGGAGCTCGACCGCGTCGGTGGTGACGTTCCTCGTGCTCCCCATCTCGCAAGTGTAGCAATGCACCTGCAATGAGTTGCAACACGCCGCCGTCCTAGATTCCGTACAGGTTGTGCTCGTAGCGGTCGGCGGGCGGCTGCACCGGCGTCACCGATTCGGCGATCAGCACCGGCAGCACGTCGGACGGTGCGATGCTCTCCGAGACCGGCTGGGGCCGCCAGCGGCCCTCGACCACCAGCCACTGGTCGGCCCGGCGGGGCGTCCGGTCGCCGTGCACCGCCAGCTGATAGGCCTGCCCGTCGGCGGCGCAGCAGAAGAGGTTGAAACGGGCCAGCTGGTAGCCGCCGGCCTGGTCGGGAACGGCGAACCCGAGCAGGCGGACCCGCGCGCCCGCCAGCGACCGGTCCTTGTCGTACAGGGCCCTGGTGACGAACTCGCTGACCGGGAGCGGGACCGCGCCGCCGACCGGCTCGGGCAGCGGCGGGAAGACGCCGGCGGGGTCGCCGCCGGTCTGGACGGTCTGGGTCGCCTGGCGGCTGGCCGCGAACGAGCCGAGGGCCGGCGGGGTGACCAGCAGCAGCACCAGCACGGGCAGGGCCAGCAGCCAGCCGCTTCGCGGGGCGCCATGGCCGTGCCCACCGCCGCCGCGGTCGCGTCCGACAAGCGCGACCGCGGCCAGCGCCAGCAGGGCGACCCCGCTGGCGACCAGCGGTGGGCGCAGCGCCCCCCTGACGTAGGCCAGGGCGGCGTCGGTGAGCCCCAGCCACAGCGCGGTCGCCCCCACCAGCAGCAGGATCGCTCCCTGGGTGCGGCGGTCGTTCACAGCAGCCACCGCCCGACCAGCACCGCCGAGGCGACCGCGACCGCGAAGGTGAGCGGAGCGAAGCGGACCGCGAACCGGCGGCCGAACACCCCTACCTGCATGGCGATCAGCTTCACGTCGACGACCGGGCCGACGACCAGGAACACCAGCCGGGCGTCGAGGGGGAACTGGCGCAGGCTGGCCGCGACGAAGGCGTCGGCCTCCGAGCAGACGGCCAGCGCCACCGCGAGCAGGCCAAGGCACAGGATCGCCAGCAAGTGGTGGCCGGCCACGGCGTCGAGGAACGTCCGCGGCACCAGCGTCTGCAGGGTGGCGGCGGCAAGGGCGCCGACCACCAGCCAGCCGCCGGCCTGGAGGAAGTCCTCGCGCGCGGTCCTGGCGAACGACGCCCAGCGGGTGTCGCCCTCGACCAGGCGCGGGCGGGCCCGGTCGATCCACTCCTCGCGGCCGCGGCGGCTCCAGACCAGCCCGACCACCACCGAAGTCAGCAGAGAGGCGAGGAACCTGGCCACCACCATCCCGGGCCGGCCAGGGAAGGCGACCGCCGTCGACACCACAACCACCGGGTTGACAGCCGGCGCGGCCAGCATGAAGGCCATGGCCGCGGCCGGTTGGACGCCGCCGGCGCGCAGCCGGGCGGCGATCGGCACCGAGGCGCACTCGCAGCCCGGCAGGGCCACCCCGGCCAGGCTGGCCGTGGGAATGGCGAGCACGTCCCTGCTGGGCAGGACGCCGGCCAGCCAGCCAGGACGCACCAGGGCGGCGATGGCCGCGCTCAGCAGCACGCCGAGCACCAGGAACGGCAGAGCCTGGATGGTGATCGCGACGAAGATCGTCGACCACGTCCGCAACGCCGGCCCGTCCAGCAGGTCGGCGAGCAGGCTGCGGCTGCCGACGGCGACGAGCACCAGCAGCAGCAGCAGCCGGGCATCGAGCAGGCTTCCCGCTCGTGCCCGCACGCCCGCCTGGGGCTCAGGACGCGCCGGGGTTTCGATCTGGCTGATGAAGATCCCTCCCCATTGAACGACCGCCCGATGGTACGGCACAGGCGCTCCTGAGGCCGTTTCGGGGGGCGATCACCCGGTCCACGGCACAGGCGCTCCTGGGGCCGCTCTGGGGGCGGCGATCACCCGGTCCACGGCACAGGCGCTGTTGTGGGCCGTAGGGGCAGCGAATCCCCCCCACACGGATCGGGGACGACGGGGGGAATCAGAAATGCGTGGTGCAGATCGGCGCCGGGCGCACGGCGAGCATCCGATCGGCGCGGAGCAGGGCGCCCGGGGTGAGCTCGGCCACCCGGTCGGCCCTGGCCAGAGAGGCCAGGCTCGCGCCGCCGAGATAGGCGGCACCGACGTCGGCGACGTCGAGGGCCAGGTCGGGCTCGGCCTTGGTCGGCACGCAGGTGGCGCCGTCGGGACCGCCCTCCAGCCGGAAGCGGCCCTGGTTGCGGGGCCGCAGGGTGTCGGTCACCTGGAGCACGAGCCGGCCGTCGATCGCGTAGCGCCTGGCCTCGAGCGCGCCCGGCAGGTCGAGCAGCCGGACCCACAGCTGGTCGCCGACCTCGATCGTGCGCAGCCGCCTGGGGTCGGCGAGCCGCCAGCGGATCGGGTCGTCCACCGGCCGGTCGAACAGCCTGATGGTGCCGGCCAGGTCCAGGTCGAAGCAGTAGCGCCAGAGGGCGGCATCGGCCTCCGAGGTGAGCCCGACCAGCATCCGCACCTTGATGAGGTTGGACGCCAGGCCGTTCGGCCAGCGGTTCTCGACCCGGTAGCTGATCCAGCCGTCGACCCGGCCCGGCTCGGACTCGTAGACGACGTCGAAGTGGCGGCTGGCCCCCTGCCTGGTCCAGTCGGGGTCGCGGGCGTACAGCTCCCACCAGCTCGGCTTGCGGCTCAGCTCGCCCGGCTGGCCACGGCGGTAGCGGTCGTAGAACGCCGGCACGACCTTGGCCGTCTCCTCCGGTTCGAGCACGCGCAGGCGCCCGCGGACGGCCGCCGGGCGCAGGAAGTCGCCGCGCCTCGGGTCGATCTCGAAGTCGGCGAAGGTGGTGGCCAGGCCGTAGCCGAAGCGGCCGTAGATGACCGACTCGGAGGCGCCGAGGGCCGACACCAGCTCGCCCCGCCCCTCGACCTCGTCGAAGTGGTGCAGGATCATCGCCCGCAGAATGCCCCTGCGCCGGTGGGTCGGGAGCACCGAGATGGCGGTCAGGCCGCCAACCGGGATGGTGGTGAGCCCGGGAAGGGTCAGGTCCATCGAGTCGGCCCCGCCGGTGCCGACGATGCGGTCGCCGTCGAAGGCGGCCATGCTGCGCTCGAACTCGAACCCGAGCTGGTGGTCGGCCAGCTCGGCGTCATCGATGGTCTCGCCGAACGCGACCCCGAGGACGGTGGAGTACTCGCGCCACTGCTCGGGCGTGATCGGCCTGATGTCGACGTCCATGACTCCGTTGTACTGGAATGGCCCGCGACGCACACCTGGTTTTCCACGCCGCTTCGGATCTTCCGGTGAACCGCGCACGAACAGAAGGGGACGGGGCGTGATATCGTCCTCTGCTTGACCGTGACATCCCGTCAGCGGGCCACGGTCGCCCCCGACCGTGCCCGGCCCGCCTTGGGATGCGCCCGCTTGCCGACAAGGAGAACGAACGCAATGGACCTAGCCTACCTGGACGCAGCCTCGGGAAGCCTGATCGTGCAGGCGATCGTGGCCGGAGCCGCCGGTGCGGCGGTGTTCTTCAAGCTCGGTTGGCGCAGGCTGACCGGCCCGTTCCGGCGCCAGAGCGACAAGGCCTGACCGCCACCTCATGGAGCAGGATCGGCGGCCCGCTGCCCGCCGCGAGCGGCTGTGGGCGTTTTTCGAGCTGTTCGCGCTGATCGGCTTCGTCGTCGCCCAGCCGACGCTGGACGTGCTCGGCAAGGCGCCGGACTTCTTCCTGTTCCGGCGGGCCGACCGGGGCGACATCCTGCTCCTGGTACTGGCCGTGACCCTGCTGCCGGCGCTCGGCCTGTGGCTGGGCGAGCTGGCCGCCGGCCTGGCCGGCGAGCGAACCCGCCGGGCGGTGCACCTGCTGATGGTCACCGGCCTGCTGGCCGTGCTCGCCCTTGAGGTCGGCAAGAACCTGACCTCGGTCCGTGGCGCCGGGCTGGTCGCCATCGGCGTCGCCGGCGGGCTTGCCGCCGGGCTGCTCTACGCCAACTGGTCGGGCCTGTCACTCTGGCTGCGCTACCTGGCGCCCGCACCATTGGTCTTCGCCCTGGTCTTCCTGCTGGTCTCGCCGGTCTCCAAGCTGGTGCTGCCCCAGCCGGGCGGCGTCGTGGACGCCAACACTCCCGGGGTCCGCATCAATCCGGTGCACCCGGTGGTGATGGTCCTGCTCGACGAGTTCCCGACCACCTCGCTGCTGGACTCCAAAGGGAAGATCGACGCCCGGCTGTACCCGAACTTCGCCAAGCTGGCCGGCCAGTCCACCTGGTACCGCAACGCCACCGCGGTGTCCGGGCTGACCAACTGGGCCGTGCCGGCGATGCTGACCGGGCGCTACCCGGCCAAGGGCCAGGAGGAAGCCTCCCCGACGGCCGCCCAGTACCCCGACAACCTGTTCACGCTGCTTGGCAAGTCCTACGACATCGAGCAGTTCCAGGTCGTCACCGACCTCTGCCCGGCCAAGGTGTGCAAGGCGACCCGGGATTCGGCTCCGTCGGCGGCCGGCCTGAAGACGACCCTGCGCGACTCGGCACGGGTCTTCAAGCGGATCGTCTGGCCGCGGGACGTCGACGAGAACCCGACAGGGGCCTGGCTCACCGCGTCCCCCGAAGCGGAGCGGCAGCCGGCGACCAGGCCGGGCAGCGGGCCGGTCTCGCCGATCCTGAAGGAGATCGACCAGGGCACCGAGCCGCGCCAGTACCGCAACTTCGTCGCCTCCATCGAGGGCTCCGACAAGCCGAGCTTCTACTTCCTGCACCTGCTGCTCCCCCACCAGCCATGGCACTACCTGCCGGACGGCAAGAAGTACACCGACCGCGGCGACGGCCGGAACGCCAACGGCTGGACCAGCGAGCCCTGGCCGCCCCAGCTGTCACGGCAGCGCCACCTGATGCAGACCGGCGAGACCGACCGGCTGATCGGGCAGATCATGCGGCGGCTGAAGGAGCAGGGCATGTACGACGACACCCTGCTGGTGGTCACCGCCGACCATGGCATGAGCTTCAAGCCCAAGGAGTTCGGCCGGCGGGTGGCGACACCCGGCAACGTCGACCAGGTCCTGTGGGTGCCGCTGTTCATCAAGCAGCCGGGCCAGCAGGAGGGCCAGTCCACCGACCGCAACTGGGAGCACGTCGACCTGGTGCCGACCCTGGCCGACCTGCTCGGCATCAAGGTGCCGTGGAAGCTGGACGGGTTCTCCCAGGCCGGTGCCGAGGAGCCCCGGGCCCGCACCGAGAAATGGTTCTTCTCCAGGCCCGGTGAGCGGCAGGAGTTCCCCGGCCCGGAGAACATGGCCAAGGCCTTTGCGGGGATCACCGACCAGCTGGTCCGGCCCGGCGACGGCTACCTGGGCTGGTTCCAGTCCGGCCGCTTCGCCGACCTGGTCGGCAAGCGTCCTGGCCAGGTCGGGGTCGAGCCGGCGACCGCCGGCAGCGCCACGGTCGACAAGCTGGGCGACTACCGCCAGGTCGACCCGGGCAGCGGCCTGGTCCCAGCCCAGGTCACCGGGCAGGTCAGCCTGGCCGCCGGGGTGCCGGCCCGGCCGGCGGTGGCGGTGGCCGTCAACGGGGTCATCGCCGGGGTGTCGGAGACGTTCAAGGAGCAGCGGGACGCGCAGGGCAGCCAGCCGGTCGGCCCACCCGACAAGTTCTCCGCGATGGCCCTGGACACCCTGTTCAAGAAGGGCGACAACCGGCTGGAGCTGTTCGTGGTCGACACCTCGGGCGGCCGGGTCCGGCTGCGGCCGCTGACCGTGAGCTGAGGGAGCGCGTGGCCGGCGAGATCGACGGGGTGGCGGCGGGCACGCCGGGGACCGGCCCTGGCCAGGGCGACCGGCGCCGGCGCCTGCTGGCCCGGGCCCACCTGTGGGCGCTGGTCGAGCTGTTCGTGCTCAGCGGCTTCGCCATCGCCCAGCCGCTGCTCGACGTCACCGGCAAGAGCCCCGACTTCTTCCTGTTCCGCCGGGCCGACCGGCTCGACATCGTGCTGCTGGTCGCCGGGGTGACGCTGCTGCCGGCGCTGGCCATCTGGGCCCTCGAGATGCTGGTCGGGCTGGTCAGCGAGCCGGTCAGGCGCTTCCTGCACCTGGCCGCCCTGACCGGGCTGTTCACCGTGCTGGCGGTCGAGGTGGCCAAGAAGCTCACCGACCTGCGCGGACCCCGGCTGGTGGCGATCGCCGTGGTCGGCGGCCTGCTGGCCGGTGGGCTGTACGCCACGCAGTCCTGGGTGCGGCTGTGGCTGCGCTACCTGGCCCCGGCCCCGCTGGCCTTCGCGCTGCTGTTCCTGCTGGTCTCCCCGACCTCCAAGCTGGTGCTGCCGGCGGGGGCCGAGACCTCGTCCGGTCCGGCGGCGACGGCCACCGGCAAGCAGCCGCCGCTGGTGATCATCCTGTTCGACGAGTTCCCGCTCAATTCGCTGCTCGACTCCAAGGGCCGCATCGACCGCCGCGTCTACCCCAACTTCGCCGCCTTCGCCGACCAGTCGAGCTGGTACCGCAACGCCACCGGGGTCTCGGGCTTCACCGGGTGGGCGATGCCGGCCATGCTGACCGGCAACTACCCGGCCAAGGTCAAGGCCCCCTCCTACACCGAGTACCCCGACAACATGCTCACGCTGTTCGGCAGGTACTACGACCTGAACGTGTACGAGACCATCAGCCAAATGTGCCCGCCGAGCCGGTGCCGCTCGACCGCCGGCGACATCGGCCGGGTCGGGCTGCGGGCCGTCCTGGGGGACTCGGCCCGGGTCTTCAAGGAGATCGTCTCGCCCTACGACGCCGCCGTCGACCCGGCCTCGTTCGCCGACCAGACCGCCACCCAGCAGGCCGCGACCGACAGCAAGCCGCTGGACCCGAAGTTCCGCTTCAACCAGCTGCGGCTCAACCAGCCGTCGCGCTTCAACGACTTCCTGGCCGGACTGAAGGCGACCGACCGGCCGACCATGCACTTCCTGCACGTGCTGCTGCCCCACGCGCCCTGGCGCTACCAGCCGTCGGGCAACGAGTACAACTTCAAGACCTTCGGGCGAGCCTTCAAGAGCGACCAGACGCCGGCCCCGGTGGTCGAGCTGGCCCACGAGCGGCACCTGCTGCAGCTGGCCTACACCGACGGGCTGGTCGGCCAGGTGATGCACAAGCTCAAGGCGCAGGGCATGTGGGACAAGTCGCTGGTGGTGATGGGCGCCGACCACGGCGAGGGCTGGGTCCCAGGGGAGAAGCCCCGCAGCCTCGGCAAGACCAACGCCCCCGACCTGCTGTGGGTGCCGCAGCTCATCAAGGCCCCCGGCCAGGACAACGGCGTGGTCGACGACCGCAACTGGGAACAGGTCGACCTGCTGCCGACGATCGCCGACCTGGTCAACATCAAGGTGCCCTGGAAGATGGAGGGCGTCTCCCAGACCGGCCCGCCGACCCGGACCCGCACCGAGAAGTGGTGGTACGACATCCCCGGCCACCGGGAGGTCCGCGACGGCCCTTCCAACTGGAAGGTGGTGCTCCGGGGCGAGACCGACACCCTGGTGCGGGCGTCGGAAGGGGTGCGCGGCCTGTACCGCTTCGGCTCCTTCGCCGACCTGGTCTACCGCGACCCGGCGTCGGTCGGCCCGATCGGCGGGGAGCCGGCCACCGCCACCCTCGACGACTTCCGCTTGTACAGGCAGATCAAGCCAACGTCGGGCAAGATCCCGGCGCTGGTCTCGGGCAGGCTGACCTCGCCGCTGCCGCCCGCCGGCAGCACCGTGCTGGTCGCCGTCAACGGCGAGATCGGCGGCGAGTCCCGCCTGTTCCCCGAACGCCCTGGCGAACCGGCGGCCAAGTTCGCAGCGATCACCCCCGACTTCCTGTTCAAGGCCGGCGACGGCCGCCGCCAGCTCCAGGTCTACGTCGTCGACCGGAGTGGCGGCCAGCCGCGCCTGCAGCCGGTTATCTTGTCGGGCGAGTAGCGCCGGACCTGACCGGGGTCGCCTCGGCCTCCTCGGCGCCGAGACCGGTGAGCGCCCGCACCCGCAGCTCGTCGTACATCTCCTCCGAGGCCGGCTCCCGCGCGCTCATGGTGCCGAGCCAGGCGGCCACGAAGCCGAGCGGGATCGAGACGATCCCGGGGTTCTCCAGCGGGAACAGCGGGTCGGAGTCCTTGAGGATCAGCCCCTTGGCGCCGATCACGTTCGGCCCGATCAGCACCAGCAGCAGCGAGCCGACCAGCCCGACCAGGATCCCGACCACCGCGCCCCTGGTGTTGAACCGCTTCCAGTACAGCGAGAACAGGATGGTCGGCAGATTGGCGCTGGCGGCCACGGCGAAGGCCAGCCCGACCAGGAAGGCGACGTTCTGCCCGCGGGCGAACGAGGCCAGCACGATCGCGACGGCCGAAGGCGGTCAGGATGTAGAAGTGCCCCTTCAGGCAACGTCCGCCTGCTTGGGCGACGCTGTCTGATCCTCGCCAAATGCGGGGTACGACCCCGCGTCCGATGAGCGATACCCAGAAGACGGACCACACTCCTCTGGGAAGCCCGAGGCCAGGCAGGACCGACCCCGCCGGTCATACAGGTGGCGACGCCGGTCACGCCGTGCCGGCACCACGCCGGCCCGACGGTGCACCACAAGCGCGGGAACGCTCGCGCTCGTACTCCCGCCGCCATGCTTGGCAGCGATGTTGTGGGCACCCACCAGGTCCCGGTGCCCCTGGAACGTGCAG
>DASYSE010000098.1:0-10735 GCA_036003705.1 Actinomycetes bacterium
GGCATGGCGAGTCCTTCCAGAAGGGGCTCAGGGCCGGGATCGCTTGTGGGTGGCGTTGGTCGGAGCCATTGGGTCGGGTCAGGGGGCCAGGGCGCGGAGGGACCCGGCCACCGTCGGGACGACGGTGAGCAGGACGAAGGCAGGGAGGAAGCAGAGGACCAGGGGAAAGGCGAGGCGGACGGCGGCCCGGCCGGCGTTGGCCTCGGCGCGCAACCGTGCCCGGCCGCGAAGGGCATCCGCCCTGGCGGCCAGCGCCTCCGCCGGTGGCGCTCCCCAGCGCTCGGCAGCCTCCATCGCGCCTGCCGCGGCGCGCAGCTCACCAAGGCCTGAATGTTCCGCGGCCGCGCGAAGGGCGGCGGCCGGAGTTCCGCCGAGGCGCAGGACGGCGGCGGCCGGCGCCAACTCGTCGCGGAGGACGTCAGGCGCCCGATCGGCGATCCGGAGGACGGCACGGTGCGGATTGAGGCCGGCCAGCAGCGCGGCTCCCAGCAGGTCGAGGACCACGGGAGCTGCCTCGGCCCGGAGGGCCTGTCGCCGGGCGGCGGTGCGGCGGCGAACGACCCGGGTCGTGATCAGCCAGGCGACCGGGGCCAACAATGCGACGAGGGCCAGGCCGGGCGCGGCCGCCACGACGACAGCGGTCAGCAGCGCGGCGCCTCCAGCGGCCAGTCGAACCGGTGCCCGATCCCACCGGGACCCCGCCCCCGTGCCGGTTCGACCCGTAGGACCTGCCCACGCACTGGCTCCAGACAGCTGCGCGCCCACATCGGTGCGGCTCCCAGGACCTACCGCAAGACCTGCAGATGGTTGGCCACCGGCGGTCAGCCCGGACGACGACGGATAACCACCGGTGATCAATCCGGACGAGGACGGATGACCACCGGCGCCCAGCCCGGACGACGACGGATAACCACCGGTGATCAATCGGGACGAGGGCCGCCCCGGCCGGGGCCGGCGGGGCAACACTCGCCGGAGCCGCGGCGACGGGTGGTGGGCCCGGCCGGCGGGTCTTCTGATGGCGAGCGCGGCCAGCAGTACGGCAACGGCGAGCGTGGCCATCGCCAATGGGCCGAACGCGTTCATGGTGCGGGACCCCGGACGATGCTGAGGGCCCAGAGGATGCCGAGCAGCTCGAACGCTGCCGCGGCCGCCAAGGTTGCCCAGCCGGACGGTTCGCGGACCAGGAACGCGGCGTCGGATGGGGAGGTGAGCGCGAGCACGCCGAGGAAGGCCGGCGCCATCGCGGCCACAACCCGAGCCGACAATCGAGTCTGGGCGGTGGCCGCCTGCATGGCCTGCCTGGCCCGGACCCGGTCGGCTGCCGCGGCGGTCACGCCGGCGAGCACCGGGCCTGGCGGGGCACCGGTCGTCTCCGCCAGGTCGAGTGCCTCTCCGGCAAGGATCAGCTCGGTCAGCCGCTCGGCTCGGGCCGCCGCGGCCAATGCCTGGCCGGCTCCCGATCCCAGCTCGGCTGCCTGGATCGCATGGCGAAGCAGTGCTTCCAGCGGAGGTGGGGCGGCCTCGGCGGCAGCTTGGAGCGCCCGCCGCGGGTTGATGCCGGCGGCCACCGTTGCGCGGAGGATGTCGATGACCTCGGGGACGGCCTCCTCCATCTCGCGCCGCAGCCTTGCCGCCCGACCCGGTCGCGGGAGCACGGCCAGCAGCGTCTGCCCGACGGTGAGAAGAGCCGTCATCTCGGCCTCCAGGTCTCCGCGGCTCCGAGCCAGGCCACGCCGGCGGATCGGCGCCGAGCACCTCGACCAGCGCCAGGCACCAGGGCGCCCGTGGCCGGCCTCATCGTGCGTGGCTCCTCGGGCAGAGGACGCGGACCCGACCGGCCAGGCTGGCGGGTTCGAAGGCGGGGAGGACGGCGGGGTCGAGTCGGTTGGCCCAGCGCGGGACGCGACCGGTGGCGGAGAGGCCGGTGGCTGGGCCGGCAGTACGCAGCGGGATGGCGTGTACCCGACCGTCGTTCGCGATGACCAGCTCGGCCAGGGCGGTCACCCGCCGGCCCGTCGGGGTGCGCTCCAGGTGGACGACCGCGCCGATGCCGCCTCCGATGAGCCTGCGAACGACGTCCAGGACGACACCGGGGACGGCCAGAGCCATTGCCTCCAGCCGGGCTGGCACCTCCTCGGGACCACCGGCGTGCAGGGTCGTCAGGAGGCCGCGGTGACCGGTGTTGGCGGCCTGCAGCATGTCCAGTACCTCGAGACCGCGGACCTCGCCAACGACGATGCGGTCGGGGCGCATGCGAAGGGCGTTGCGAACCAGCTCACGGAGTGGGACCTCGCCCCGGCCCTCGACGTTCGGCGGGCGCGCCTCGAGCCGGACGACGTGAGGACCAGGGAGATCAAGCTCGGCGGCATCCTCGATGGTGACCACCCGCTCGCGGGTCGGTATGGCGGCGGCGAGGACGTTGAGCAGGGTCGTCTTGCCGGTTCCGGTCGCGCCGGACACGGCGATGGCGACTCCGGCGGCGACCATCGCCTCCAGCAGCCGCGCTGTGACGGCGTCGAGGGTGTCCCGCTCGATCAGGTCGTGGAGGTCGAGCCGTCGCCTGGCGAAGGTGCGGATGGTGACCACCGGGCCGTCGGGGGCGAGCGGGGGCAGTACGGCATGGAACCGCTCACCGCCAGGTAGGCGAGCGTCGACCCAGGGGCGAGCCTCGTCCACCCGGAGCCCGAGCGGGGCGACGACGCGTTGGACCAGGGCGGCCACGGCGGCGGCCGAGGGGAAGCGCACAGCGGCTCGCTCGATGCCGCCGTCGCGCTCGACCCAGACGTCGGAGGGACCGTTGACCAGCACGTCGGTGACGGTCGGGTCGGCGAGGAGGGGCGCGAGCGGGCCGAGGCCGGTCAGCTCGTCGCCGATCGCGCGGACGGTCGCCACGAAGCTCGCCGCAGGGAGGACGATCCCCTCCTCGCCGAGGGCACCAACGACCGCCCGCCGCAGGCCGTCGGCGTCAGCCGCGACCGACCCCGCCGCCACCAACCGCCGCTGCACCCGCTGCACCAGCCCTGGGGCGACCCCGCCGATCGGGCCGGCTCCACGGGCAGCACCGATCGGACCGGCTCCAGCCACCGCACCCATCGGACCGGCTCCAGCCACCGCGGCGGCCGCGCCGGGATGGCGAGCCGCGGGTGGCGGCGCGCCAGCCGGCGGGTGCGCTTTGGGAAGCGGTGGCGGCGGGGCAATTCGCGCCGGGGGACGGTGGGTGGTGTCGGGGTGGCCGGGTGACCGGCTGTGGGAGGTCATGCCGAGACCGTCGCGAACGGGACGACGCGGTTGGCGAGGGTCAGCATGGCCTGGACGGCGGGGAGATCGTGGCGATCGAGGAGGAGGACGCCGTCTTCGGCGGCGGCGGAGAGTTCGGGGGCGGCGGATGGGATGAGGCCCCAGAGGCGGTCTGCGAGGGCGGCGCGGACCTCGCGGGGGGCGAGGGGGGCCTGAGGGCGGACGCCGGTGACCACGGCGCCGGCCGTGTCCGGGTCGTGGCCGGCCGCCGTCCATGCGCCGAGGGCGGCCTGGAGGCCGCGGACGCCGGCGGTCTCGCAGCGGCCGACGGCGACCAGGGCGTCCGCCTGGGCCAGGGCGGCCTGTGTGGCGGGCCCGTCGACGGCGGGCAGGTCGACGACGGTCAGGCGGTAGCTGGTCCGGGCGGCCTCCAGGACTCCCTGGACGACCCAGGGCTCGGGTGGAGGGTCGGGAGCGCCGTCGGTCAGGCCGGCCAGCGGCAGGACGCCCAGACCGGCCCAGGGTTCGGCCACCGCGGCGGCCAGGGTGCCGGCGTCCACGGAGACGCCGGGCGTCGCGGCAAGCGTCGACCAGGTCGGAGCCGTGCCCAGATCGAGGCGGAAGCCGAGGCCACCCGCCAGGTCGACCAGCAGGACCGGAGCGGGCCCCCAGCGGGCCCAGGCCGCGGCCAGATGGCTGGCGACGGTGGTCGTGCCAGCGCCGCCATGGACCCCGCGGGCGGCGACCACCAGCCCACCGATTCCCTGGGCGGAGTGAGGCTGGCCGGCGGCGGCGACCCTGGCGAGCTCACCGGGCAGGTCGGCGACCCCGTCCGGCCAGGCGAGCAGGCTACGGGCGCCCGCGGCGAGCGCGGCCCGGACCTCGTCCGGCCGTTCGTCGTCGCCGATGGCCACCAGGGGCGTCCGGCAGCCTGTGGGCAGGTCGGCGAGGACCGTGCAGCCGACCAGCGCGACCGAGGGATCGGCGCTCAGGGCGGCGGCCAGACCGGTGCGGCCGGGCTCGGCCACGACGACCTGCCATCCGGCCGCGGTCTCGACCGCGTGCCGCAGGGAATCGGCGGTTGCTGGGTCGTCGTGGGCGATGACGACCAGCGGCGGCATCGCTGGGACGGGTTCGAGGGCCACGGGCATCCTCCCGGCGCCTGGGGTGTGGATTCATTGGGGCCGGGGCGGACGGTGCGCCGCCGGTCGGCGCGGGAAGGATGGCCGGACGGCGCACCCGGCGGAAGGCACCGCGGCCAGAATGTGCATAACTCTGGCCGGCCCTTGGCTGGGGACGGGCGAGTTTCACGAAGTGGCTGGATGAGTAAGCTTCGGGCAACACGAACTGCCGGCATGGAGGCGGATTGCATGGCCGAGAGCACTCCCGCGATCGAGAATCTCTTCTCCGAGGGGCGAACCTTTGCGCCGTCGGACAAGTTCAAGGCCGGAGCGCTGGTCACCGACCGGTCGCTGCACGAGCGTGCCGAGCATGACCTGGAAGGGTTCTGGGCGGAGCAGGCCGAGCGGCTACGGTGGATGAAGCACTGGGACCGGGTGCTGGAGTGGGAGCCTCCGTTCGCCAAGTGGTTCGTCGGTGGGCAGCTCAACGTGTCCGACAACTGCCTTGACCGGCACGTGGAGGCCGGTGGCGGCGACAAGGTGGCCTACCACTGGGAGGGTGAGCCGGGCGACACCCGGACCATCACCTATGCGGAGCTGCGCGACGAGGTGGCCCGGTTCGCCAACGCCCTGAAGTCGATCGGGGTGGAGAAGGGCGACCGGGTCAACATCTACATGGGGATGATCCCTGAGTTGCCGGTGGCGATGCTGGCCTGCGCCCGGCTGGGGGCGGCGCACTCGGTGGTGTTCGGGGGCTTCTCGGCCGCCGCCCTGCGCGACCGGATCAACGACGCCGAGGCCAAGGTGCTGATCACCCAGGACGAGGGGTGGCGGGCCGGCAAGGTGGTGCCGCTGAAGCGGAACGCCGACGATGCGGTGGCCGAGGCGCACACCATCGAGAAGGTGGTGGTGCTGCGGCGCACCGGCAACCAGGTGCCGTGGACTGACGGGCGTGACGTTTGGTGGCACGAGCTGGTGCACGACCTGCCGGCCGACTGCCCGTCGGAGCCGATGGACTCCGAAGACCTGCTCTACCTGCTCTACACCTCGGGCACCACGGCCAGTCCCAAGGGCATCATGCACACCACCGGGGGGTACCTGACCGGGGTTTCGACCACCCACCGGCTGGTGTTCGACCTGCACCCGGACACCGACGTGTACTGGTGCGCGGCCGACATCGGCTGGGTGACCGGCCACTCCTACATCGTCTACGGCCCGCTGGCCAACCACGCCACCAGCATCCTGTACGAGGGCGCGCCCAACTTCCCTGACAAGGATCGCTGGTGGGAGATGATCGAGAAGTACAAGGTGACGATCCTCTACACGGCTCCGACGGCGATTCGCACGTTCATGAAGTGGGGGACCGACTGGCCGGAGAAGCACGACCTGTCCAGCTTGCGGCTGCTGGGCAGCGTCGGGGAGCCGATCAACCCCGAGGCGTGGGTGTGGTACCACGCCACCATCGGCGGCGGGCGCTGCCCGGTGGTCGACACCTGGTGGCAGACGGAGACGGGGATGATCCTGATCACTCCCCTGCCGGGGGCGATCGAGTGCAAGCCCGGGTCGGCGACCTTCCCGTTCCCCGGGGTGGACGCTGACATTGTCGACAACGACGGCAACTCGGTCGGGATCCCCGGCGGCGGGTACCTCGTGCTGAAGAAGCCGTGGCCGGCCATGCTGCGGGGCATCTACGGCGATCCCGAACGCTACCAGCAGACCTACTGGAGCCGGTTCGAGGGCATGTACTTCGCCGGCGACGGGGCCAAGCGGGACGAGGACGGCTATTTCTGGCTGCTCGGACGGGTCGACGACGTGATGAACATCTCCGGCCACCGGATCTCCACCACCGAGGTCGAATCGGCCCTGGTCGACCACACGGACGTGGCCGAGGCGGCGGTGATCGGCAAGGTCGACGAGACCACCGGGCAGCAGATCGTTGCCTTCGTAACCTTGAAGGGCGGCGTCGAGGCGGCCGACGACACCACCGAGGTGCTGCGCGAGCACGTGTCCAGGAAGATCGGGAAGCTGGCCAGGCCGGCCACCATCATCTTCACCCCTGACCTGCCCAAGACCCGCTCCGGCAAGATCATGCGCCGGCTGCTCAAGGACGTCGCCGAGGAGCGGGCGCTCGGCGACGTGACCACCCTGGCCGATCCGGCCATCGTCGAGGAGATCCGCGAGAAGGCGGCCGCCCGCCCCCAAGAGGAGTGAACGCCCCGATCCGGGCCGGTGGGTGGACAGGAGGGGTCGAGGGGCTGGCCGGTTGGGCTGGGATTGTGGGGAACTTGTAACCTGGGGGATGGCCCGGCAGTCTAGGGGTTGATCCCTTGCCATCCGATCCATCCCCTCGGTTGCCCACTGGTCCTGACACCGACGTCAGTGTCAGGTTGGCCGGGGAGTCGATGAATCGATGTCGAACGACCTGAAAGGTGCCAGCCAGCCCATGAGCGTTGCGTATGTCTTCCCGGGTCAGGGCAGTCAGGCGCCGGGCATGGGCCTGGGCTTCGGAGCCGAGTTCGACGCCACCGCGGCCGACCTCTACCAGTGGGCCAGCGCCTGCCTCGGCTGGGACCTGGCCGAGACGCTTCGGACGGCCAGCCCCGACGAGCTCCGGCAGACCTACATCGCCCAGCCGGCGATCTTCTGTGTGTCGGTGGCTGCCCTGCGGGCCCTGGACGCTGCGGGGGTGGAGCGGCCGGCCTACGTCGCCGGCCACTCGCTCGGGGAGTTCTCCGCCCTGGTCGCCGCGGGTGCCCTCTCGTTCGAGGCCGGGCTGTTGCTGGTGGCCCGCCGGGCAGAGGCGATGCAGCGGGCCGCCGACGCCCGTCCCGGCTCGATGAGCTCGGTGCTCGGGCTGTCGGCGGAAGGGGTCGAGATGGCCGTCGAGGCGGCCGCACAGAACCAGGTGCTGGCGGTCGCCAACGACAACGCGCCGGGCAACGTCGTGGTGTCCGGCGAGTGGACAGCTCTGGAGCGGCTGCCGGCGGCGGCCAAGGAGCTCGGCGCCAAGCGGGTGGTGCCGCTGAGCGTCGGCGGCGCCTTCCACTCGCCGCTGATGGCCCCGGCGGTGGAGACCTTCCAGCCCCACCTGGCCGCGGCCCCGTTGCGCGACCCGACGATCCCGGTGGTCGCCAACGCCACCGCCGAGCCCGTCACCAACGGCGAGGAGCTGCGCGAGCTGCTGGCCCGCCAGCTCACCGGCCGCGTCCGGTGGACCGAGTCGGTGCGGCGGATGGCCGCTCTCGGCGTCGACGCCTTCATCGAGGTCGGGCCGGGCACGGTCCTGACCGGCCTCATCAGGCGGACGGTGGAAGGGGCCCGGGCGCTGCCGGCCGGCGACGCCGAGGGGGTGGCCGCGGTGGCCGACGCCCTCCGCGAGCAGCCCGACGGCGACGTCGCCAAGGGCGAGGACCAGGGCGAGGTGGTGGTGCTGCCGGAGCGGTTCGCGGTCTCGCCGGGCCACGGCCGCTTCTACCCGGTCAGCCCGTCCCGCTTCAACGATGAACGACCCTACGTCGAGCCGGGCGACCTCCTCGGCGAGGTCCGCAACGGCGCGGCCAGCATCCCCGTCCGCAGCCCGTTCCGCGGCTGGGTCATGGCCCACCTCGCCTGGGAGGGTGAGCTGGTCACGCCCGGCCAGATCCTGCTCAGCCTCCGGCCCTTCTGACCGTCCGACCGCTGACCCCACGCCGGAGAAAGGAGCCGTGGTGCCCGCCGAGATCGTTGGACTCGGGGTGGCTGTCCCGCCCTATGTCTTGACCAATGCGGATCTGGAGGATCTGGTCGAGACCAACGACCAGTGGATCACCGAGCGCACCGGGATTAAGGAGCGGCGGATCGCCGGCAGGGACGACTCGACCGCCCTGCTCGGCAAGCGGGCCGCCGAGCAGGCCCTGAAGGTTGCCGGGATCGGCGTTGACGAGGTCGACCTGCTGATGGTCGCCACGGCCACCCCCGACTACACCCTGCCCTCGGCGGCATGCATCCTCCAGCTGGAGCTGGGCATGACCAGGGGCGCCGCCATGGACGTGATCGCCGGCTGCTCGGGGTTCGTGTACGCCCTGGCCACCGCCTCCCAGTTCGTGTCCTCCGGCGCGGTCGACACGGCGGTGGTGGTGGGCTCGGAGACGCTGTCACGGATCGCCGACTACACCGACCGCGGGACCTGCATCCTGTTCGGCGACGGCGCCGGCGCGGTGGTGCTGCGCCGGGGCGAGGCGGGTGTGCGCGCGTTCTCGCTGGGTGCCGACGGCGCCCGCTCGCGGCTGCTCATGACCCCGGCGGGCGGGTCGCGCTTCCCGGCCAACAGCCGGACCGTCGCCGAGCGGCGGCACTACATCGTGATGGAAGGCCGCGAGGTCTTCAAGGGCGCGGTGACCGCGATGGCCGCGTCCAGCCTGGAGGCGATCAAGGGTTCCGGTCTGGAGCCGGACGACATCGACCTGGTCGTCCCCCACCAGGCCAACCAGCGGATCATCGAGGCGACCGCCCGCCGGCTCAAGTTCCCCATGGCCAACGTGGTCATGAACGTGGCCCGCTACGGCAACACCTCGGCCGCGTCGATCCCCATCGCGATGGCCGAGGCGTGGGAGCAGGGCCAGATCCGGCCCGGTCAGCGGCTGCTGCTGACCGCCTTCGGGGCCGGCCTGGCCTGGGGCTCGGTGGTGGTCGACTGGACCCTGCCCAACCCGTCCGAGCCGGCGCCCGAGGAGCCGACCCAGTCGGCCATGCCGATCGTGCGCGGCCTGCTCGACGGGACGCTGTGGGACGGCATGGACATGCTCCCGCCGCTGCGCGGCCCGGTCCCCGAGGCGGCGCGGTGAACGGCGGCCACCGCGACGCGGCCATCGCCACGGGCGGCGACCCGGTGGGCGCCACGGCCGGGCCGGCCGAGCACAAGGGCGGCCTCGAGGGACGGACGGCGCTGGTCACCGGCGCCTCGGGGGCGATCGGGCGGGCGTGCGCCGTGGCCCTGGCCGGCCAGGGGGCGAGGATCGTGGTCGCCTACGGCTCCGACGAGCAGGGCGCCCACGAGACCGCCGACCTGGTCAAGGCGGCCGGCGCCGAGCCGGTGGTCGCCCAGGCCGACCTGACCGACCCTGGCGCGGCCAAGGAGCTGCTGGCGGCCGCCGGCGACGCCGGCGTCGACGTGCTGGTCAACAACGCCGGCCTGACCCGCGACGGCCTGCTGCTGCGGATGCGGGATACCGACTTCACCGACGTCCTCGAGGTCAACCTGGTCGCCGCCTTCCGTTGCACCAGGGAGGCCCTGCGGGGCATGCTGCGGCGCCGATGGGGGCGGGTCATCTCGATCTCCAGCGTGGTCGGCCTGGTCGGCAACCCCGGCCAGGCGAACTACGCCGCCTCCAAGGCCGGGCTGATCGGCCTCACCATGAGCGTGGCCCGTGAGGTTGCGGGCAGGGGCATCACCGTCAACGCGGTCGCCCCCGGCTACATCCCCTCCAAGCTCACCGACGCCATGAGCGAGGAGGCCAAGCAGGCGACCCTCGGCCAGATCCCGATCGGGCGGCTCGGCACCCCCGAGGAGGTGGCGGCGGCGGTCCGGTTCCTGGCCGGCGAGGAGGCCAGCTACATCACCGGCCAGGTCCTGGCCGTGGACGGCGGCAGGACGATGGGTACCTAACAACCAAAGGGTCAGTTGACTGGCAGTCGGCGCGGGCGGCATCCTGAGCCGCCATCGTGGCCCCCGGCACGAAGGAGAACGAGGAGATGGCGCAGTCGCGCGAGGAAGTCGTCGAGACGATGAAGGACGTCCTGGCCTCCGAGCTGGGCGTCGAGGCGGACAAGGTGACCGCCGACGCCCGCTTCAAGGAGGACCTGGACGCCGACTCACTCGACCTGGTCGAGGTCGTGCTCGCCCTCGAGGAGAAGTTCGGCATCGAGATCTCCGACGACCAGATCGCCGGCGTCAAGACCGTCGGCGAGGCGGCCGACCTGGTGATCTCCAAGCAGTCGGCGGTGGGGTAGGACCTTGCAGCGCGTCGTCGTCACCGGGCTCGGTGCGGTCACCCCGGTCGGCGTCGGGGTCAAGGCCTACTGGGAAGCCATCTGCGCCGGCCAGTCCGGGGTGGGGCCGCTCACCCTGGTCGACCCCGAGCCGGTGCCGTCCAAGGTGGCGGCCGAGTGCCTGGCGTTCGACCCGGCGGTCAGCCTCGGGCCCAAGGAGGCCAGGCGGCTGGACCGCTCGACCCAGTTCGGCCTGACCGCCGCCCGCGAGGCCTGGGAGGACAGCGGCATCGAGGGCGGGGTCGACAAGGACGAGACCGGGGTGGTGTTCGCCACCGGCATCGGCGGCATCAGCTCGCTGCTGGCCAGCGACGAGGTGATGCGGACCAAGGGCCCCAACCGGGTCTCCC
>DASYSE010000099.1:0-4957 GCA_036003705.1 Actinomycetes bacterium
CCCGGAGAGCTTGCGGAGGGCCTGGCTCATGAGGCGGGCCTGGAGGCCGACGTGGGAGTCGCCCATCTCGCCCTCGATCTCGGCCCGGGGGACCAGGGCGGCCACCGAGTCGATCACGATGACGTCGAGGGCGCCCGAGCGGACCAGCATGTCGGCGATCTCGAGGGCCTGCTCGCCGGTGTCGGGCTGGGAGATCAGCAGCTCGTCGGTGTTGACGCCGAGGTTGCGGGCGTAGGTCACGTCCAGGGCGTGCTCGGCGTCGATGAAGGCGGCGATGCCCCCGGCCCGCTGAGCCTCGGCGATGATGTGCAGGGCGAGCGTCGTCTTGCCCGAGGCCTCGGGACCGTAGATCTCGACCACCCGGCCGCGCGGCACCCCGCCGATGCCGAGGGCCAGGTCGAGGGCGAGGCTGCCGGTCGAGATCGCCTGGACCGGGTCGGCCGGGCCGTCGATGCCCATGCGCATGACCGAGCCCTTGCCAAACTGCTTCTCGATCTGGAGCAAGGCGACTTCGAGTGCCTTTGCGCGTTCCACGGTCCCTCCCCGCATGCCGTCGTTGCGGGCAGTATAGGTCGCGGCCATTCACAGTCCCTTCTGGAGTCGGCAGCCCTGGTGCTTCGAGTCGGCGTGACCGTACTACGAACACCTGTTCGGTACAACGATCATATCCGGAACTGGGGACAACCGTTCCTACAGTCCGCGTTTGCCCTGGTCGTCGCCACCTACCCGCCGAGCGGGAACTCGCGGACCACCCGGTGGCGGGCGCCGCGCGGGCCGCCGAGGATGCTGCGGTAGCAGGCCAGCTCGCGCGCCTCCCACGGCTGGCCGCGGCCGGCCGCGTCGGCGACCAGGTCGAGGGCCTCCTGGGGGACGGGGGCTGGGGTGGAGAAGCGGGCCAGGGTCAGGTGGGGCAGCAGCGGCCGCTCCTCGAACCGCAGGCCGGCCGCCTTGCAACCGGCGGAGAGGGCGGCCGCCAGGTGCACCAGCGCTTCGGCGTCGCCGCCCACTCCGGCCCACAGCACCCGGGACCGGCGCCCCTCCGGGAACGTGCCGGCGCCCTCCAGGCGCAGCCGGGCGGCTCCGACCCCGGCCGCGGCGGCCTCGCCGACCCGCACCACCTCGTCGGCCATCTCCGGCTGGACCTGGCCGAGGAACGCCAGCGTCAGGTGCCAGCCTCCGGGCGGTGCCAGGCGGGCGCCGCCGAGCAGGGGCTCCAGCCGGGGCAGGGCCCTCTCCAGCGGCGCCCGGGTCGCTCCCGGCACCGGCACCGCGAAGAACAGCCGCCCGGCGAGCAGGTCCGGGTCGGCCACGGTCGGGTGGGCCTCGCGCGGGCCGGCCCGGCCACGCCGCGAGGCCGGATCGCCACGACCCCCGGGCCGGGTCCGCCGCGCCTCGGGCCCTCCCGGCGGACCAGATCGCGGACGGCTCATGCCAAGGCTCCGGGTCGGCGGCGGCCAGCCGGACTCAGGGCAGGGCCGCCGGGCGACTGCCGGGGAACCAGGCTCACGCCAAGGCTCCGGGTCGGCGGCGGCCAGCCGGGCTCAGGGCAGGGCCGCCGTGGTCGCCGGGGAACCAGGCTCACGCCAGGCCCTCCAGGCGGCGGCGCACCAGGTCGAGGGCGACGGCGGAGGTCCAGAGGCGGACCTGGGTGCGGTCACCGGGGGCGGTGAGGGTTCGGGTGGCGGTGCCGGCGGCATCGGCGACCCCGAGGCAGAGGGTGCCGACCGGGCGGCCGGCCTGCTCGGCCGGGCCGGCCACGCCGGTGGCGGCCAGGCCCAGATCGGCCCCGAAGGCCTTGCGGGCGCCCTCGGCCATGGCGGCGGCGACCGGCTCGCTGACCGGGCCGTCGGCGGCCAGCAGCTCCAGGTCGACGCCGAGCAGGGACGCCTTGGCGTCGGTGGCGTAGGCGACCACGCCGCCCAGGTAGTAGCCGGAGGACCCGGGGACCCCGGTGATCCGGCCGCCGAGCAGCCCTCCGGTGAGGGACTCGGCGGTGGCCAGGGTGCCGCCGCGCTCGCGCAGCAGCCGCCCGACGGCCGCCTCCAGCGTCTCGTCGTCAGTGCCGTAGACGATGTCGCCGAGCTGCTCGCGGATGCTGGCCTCGACCGGGGCGATGTCGGCCAGGGCCTCGTCCCTGGTCGCGCCGACGGCGGTGAGGCGCACCCTGACCTCGCCGGGGCTGGCCAGGTAGGCGAGGGTGACCTCGCCGGCCCCGGCCTCCTCCCACAGCGGGGTGAGCCGCTCGGCCAGGCGCGACTCCCCCACCCCGGCGGTGCGCAGGGTCCTGGAGACGATCGCCCGGCCCTCGCCGGCCCTGGCCGCCAGGTCGGGCAGGACCACCCGCTCGAGCATGCCCTCCATCTCCCGTGGCACGCCGGGCACGGCGTACGCCGGTCTGCCGTCCACCTCGACGATCAGCCCTGGGGCTGTCCCCCTCGGGTTGTCGATGTGGCGGGCACCTTCGGGCACGTCGGCCTGGCGCAGGTTCATCTCCGCCATCCGCTGGACGCCCATGCGGGCGAACCGCTCGCGCAGCCACGCCTCCAGCTCCGGGCGGCGCACCAGCGGCACCCCGGCCACCGCCGCGATCGCCTCCCTGGTGACGTCGTCCTGGGTCGGGCCCAGGCCGCCGGTGACGATCACCGCGTCGGCCCGTCCGAGCGCCTCCCGGATGACCTCGGCGATACGGGCCTCGTTGTCGCCCACGGCCGTGTGGCGCAGGCAGTCCCAGCCGACGTCGGCCAGCCGCTGGCCGATCCAGGCGGCGTTGGTGTTGACGATCTGGCCGAGCAGCAGCTCGGTGCCGACCCCGACGATCTCGCAGCGCACGCTCGCTCCTTGCCGGTCCAACTCAAGGCCAGGACGCGAGGATGCTACCCGGCGAGCCGGGCCAGAAGCTCAGCGCCCTCGGCGGCGGTGACCACCACCGCCCGGTACTCCCCCGGCCGCAGCCCTTGCGCGCCCTCGACCCGGACCACCCCGTCGGAGTCGGCGGCCTCCCGGAAGCTGCGGCCCTCGGCGGTGCCGTCGTCGTCGACCCGCTCGACCAGGACCTCGAGCTCGCGGCCGACCCAGGCCTGCTGGATCTCGCCGAGCAGGCGATCCTGCAGCTCCTGGACCCGCTCCACGCGGTCCCGTGCGGTCGCCGGCGGGACGTGGCCGTCCAGGCCGAGGGCGGTGGTGCCGTCCTCGGCCGAGTAGGCGAAGAAGGCAACCCAGTCCAGCCGGGCCGCCTCGAGGAACTCCTCCAGCTCGCCGACGTCGGCCTCGTCCTCGCCGGGGAAGCCGAGGATGAAGTTGGAGCGGAAGGCCGCCTCCGGGTCGAGGGCGCGGATCCGCTCGACCAGCTCGAGGAAGGCGGCAGCGGAGCCGCCACGACGCATCCGCCGCAGGACGGGCGCGCTGGCGTGCTGCAGGGAGAGGTCGAAATAGCTGCAGACAACCGGGTTGGCGGCCATCTCCTCGAGCAGCCCGGGGGTGATCTCGTCGGGCTGCAGGTAGTTGAGGCGCACGCGGCGCAGGCCGTCGACGCCGGCCAGGTCGCGCAGCAGGTGGACCAGGGCCTCGCGGCCTCCCAGATCCTTGCCGTAGCTGGTCGAGTTCTCGGCGACCAGGCAGACCTCGGAGACGCCCTGGCCGGCCAGCCAGACCACCTCGGCCAGGACTTCGGTGGGTCGCCGGGAGCGGAACCGGCCCCGGAACGACGGGATGGCGCAGAACGAGCAGTCCCGGTCGCACCCCTCGGCCAGCTTGACCAGAGCCACCGGCCCGCCGGCGGCCGCCCTGGCCGGGAACGCCGCCCCGGCCGGGGTCGGGAACACCATCGGCAGCGCCCGCCGCCCCACCGGCACGAGGGAGGTCGCGCCCGGATGGGCGCCTGCCGGATTCGGGGGGGCCGAAGGCGCCCCGCCGATGGACCGGGCCTGTGGGTGTGGACCCCCAGCCAGCAGCTCGGGAAGCCGGCTGTAGTCGGAGAAGGGCACGATGACATCGGCTTCCGGGAGCTCGACCCGCAGCTCCCTGGTGTACCGCTCGGCCAGGCAGCCGGTGACCAGGACCGTCCTGGCCCGCCCGTGCTCCTTCAGGGCGGTCGCGTCCAGCACCGTCTCGATCGACTCCCGCTTGGCCGCCTCCACGAAGGCGCAGGTGTTGACGACGACGGCGTCGGCCTGCTCGGGGTCGGCCACGACCTGGTAGCCGGAGGCGGCCAGCAGCCCGGCGGCGTTCTGGGAGTCGACCTCGTTGCGGCCACACCCGAGGGTGACGATGGCAACGGTGCTGGGTGGGTCGGCATCGGGTGGCGGCATGGCGCCAACCTTACGCCTCGGGCGACCCGGGCCTGGCCTCGCGGCGCCCTGCCTGGGTCTGGCGGACGAACTCGGCGTTGTCCCAGCAGTCGGGGATGGTGGTGGCGTCGACGTAGCTCATGCCGCTGCGCAGACCGCCGACCAGCTCCTGGACGATCCCGGCGACCGGGCCCTTGAGGGGGAACTCCATCTCCTCGCCCTCCGGCACGTACTGGTCGAGGGCGTCGCCGCGGCCCTCGATCTCCAGGCGGGCCGCGGCCGCCCCGTGGGAGGCCATGCCCCGGAAGACCTTGTATTCGCGGCCCTGGCGGCGCACCACCTCGCCGGGGCTCTCGGGCCGGCCGGCGAACAGGCCGCCGATCATGACCGTGCTCGCGCCGGCCGCGATCGCCTTGGCCACGTCGCCGGGGTGGCGGATGCCGCCGTCGGCGATCAGGGGCACGCCGGTCGCGCGGGCGACCTCGGCGCAGTCGAGGATGGCGGTGAGCTGCGGGACCCCGACCCCGGCGACCAGCCGGGTGGTGCAGGCGAACCCGGGGCCGATGCCGACCTTGACCGCGTCGGCGCCGGCCTCGGCCAGGTCGTGGAAGCCGTCGGCGGTGGCGACGTTGCCGGCCACGACCTCGCTGCCGGGCCAGGTCGTCTTGAGC
>DASYSE010000100.1:0-21674 GCA_036003705.1 Actinomycetes bacterium
GCCGGTTACCTCCTGGGCGCCTCGTCGTATTACGCTTCAGCGGTCGTTCCGGCGACCATGAGCCTCACCGCTGCCGCGCACCACGGAGGTCGTGCATGGTGCTCCCCGCGCTTGATGGCAAGACCCGCTGCCGTTGGGCCGCCACGGATCCGGTCCTCGCCACCTACCACGACAACGAATGGGGCGAGGCCCCGGTCGGCGATGCCGGCTGGTTCGAGCGGCTGAGCCTGGAGGTCTTCCAGGCCGGCCTGTCCTGGCGCACCGTGCTGGCCAAGCGCGACGGCTTCCGCCGGGCCTTCCACGACTTCGAGCCCAAGATCGTCGCCGCCTTCACCGCCAAGGACGTGACCCTGGTGCTGCGCGACCCGGGCATCGTCCGCAACCGGGCCAAGGTGCTGGCCACCATCGAGAACGCCAAGGTCGTGATCGCCCTGGCCGACGAGCACGGCTCCTTCAGCGACTGGGTCGCCGCCCAGCCCGACGACCTCGAGGGCCAGCAGCGGGTCTACCGGCAGACCTTCCAGTTCGCCGGCCCCCAGGTGGTGGAGGCGTTCCTGCAGAGCGTCGGCCGGGTGCCGCCGCCCCACGAGCCGGGCTGCTGGCGGCTGGGCTGACCGGCTACAGCTCGGTGGCGTAGCCGAGGATCGTCAGGCCGGGGAGGCGGATGTCGCCCTCGGGTTCGCGCTCGAACCCGGCCCGCTCGTACATGGCCTTGGCCGTCACCATCCATTCGGTGGTGTGGAGGGCCATGCGTCGCTTGCCCGCCGCCCGCGCCCGGGCCAGGCAGGCCTCGAACAGGGCCCGGCCGACGCCGCGGCCGCGGGCCGCCGGGTCGACGGCCAGGAACCGGAACATGGCGTCCTCGGGCCGCCACTGCTCGGAGCCGGGGCCAAGGTACAGCGTGACCGTCCCGACCACCGCTCCGTGGTGGTCGACCGCCACCAGCAGGGTGGCCTGGGCGGCCCGCCCGGCGGTGTCGGCCATCGACACCAGATAGCGCGCCCAGCTCGGCTGGAACGGATCGGCCGGGTCGTGGGGGGCGAACTCGGCGTTGGCGGCCACCGTCACCCGCCCCGCCGCCTCCACCTCCGCGCCCGTCCGGGCCTCACGGACCTCGACCGGCATCGGCGAATCGGCCGCCCACGGTCGCGCCACCTGCTCAGTCAGGCACGTAGAGGAAATAGTCCCCTTCGGCGTCGTCCCACTCCATGTTGACGATGCCGTTGGCCGCGGCCGCCTTGACGAACTGCAGGAACCCCGAGTAGCCGAGGTCCTTCTCCGACCAGTTGGGGTCGCGCTTGCGCAACTGGTCCTTGAGCCCCGACAGGGGGACCTCTTCGTCGTCACCCTGCAGGTCGAGCAGGGTCTGGCGGAGCACGTCGAAGGCCTTGTCGCCCTGGCCGGCCTCGGGGAAGTCGACCGCCGGGTCGCCAGGGGCCTGGCCCTCGGTCAGGGCGATGATCCCGTTGCGTTCGGCCTGGCGCAGCAACTCCCTGAACGCGCGGAAGCCGTAGTCGGACTCGGCGAAGGTCGGGTCCTTGCGCAGCAGGGCCCGCTTGAGCGAGGACGCCAGCACCGGCTCGGCCCCGCTCTGCTTCAGCCCGGCCAGGGTCTGGGTGAGCTGGCGCTGCAGCTCCTGCAGGTCCCGCGCGCCGGTCGGGGTCTCGCCGCCGTCGTCCTTGCGCGGCTTGCTGGCCCTGCGGGGCGGCCGGCTGCCGCCGTTGCCCCCGGTGCCGGCCCCGCCTGTCTGCCGCTTGCCCTGGCGGACGGGCTCGCCCACCCCGGTCAGGCGGTCGTAGAACAGGAACTCGTCGCAGGCGGGGGGGAGCAGGCTGGAGGTCGAGCCCTTCACCCCGATCCCGATGACCCGCCGGTTGAGGGCGCGCAGCGACGCCACCAGGGGCGTGAAGTCGGAGTCGCCGGAGGCGATCACGAAGGTGGAGACGAACCCCCGCTCGTAGGCCAGCGCGATCGCGTCGACGGCCAGCTTGATGTCGGCCGCGTTCTTGCGCACCGCCCCGGTCCGCTGGGGGATGTCGATCAGCTCGCAGTTGTGCTCGACCAGGGTGCGGCGGTCGCCGGCGAACAGGGTCCAGTCGGCGTAGGCCCGCCTGGCCACCACCCGGCCCCGCTCGGCCAGCGCGTCCATGATCGGGCCGATGTCGAAGCCACGGCCGATCTCCCGTGCGCCGATGACCAGGTTCTCGTGGTCGATGAACAGCGCGATGCGTTCTTCCTCGTCGGGCATGGGCCAACACTACGCCGGAACCCGGGCCCGTGCCCACGACCGACGCCAGCAGCTGGAGGAACGCCGGTGCCGTCGCGGGTGTGCGTGGTCGGGGCTGGCTTCGCCGGGCTGGCCGCGGCCCGCCAGGCACGCCCGCGACCTCCTTCAGCGTTGCGAGGGGAAGACCCGCTGGGGGGTGAGCACATAGACCAGGCGGCGTTCGGCGACCATGGCCGCCCGGTAGACCTCCAGGTCGTCGGGGTCGCGGCCGGTGGCCGCCCGGTACAGGCGCAGGTTGTCGTCGACGCGGTTGTCGCGGCGGATCTCCACCGGCCCGCCGACGGTCAGCCACTCCCCCCAGAAGCCCTTGGTCAGCACCGTGAGGCTGGCGTACGGCCGGGCATCCAGGTAGCGGGTGCGCGTCCGTAGATCGGTGCCCGAGCTCCACAGCCGCCCGTCGATCAGGGCGCACAGCACCGGCACCGCGTGGGGCCGGCCGTGGTCGTCGACGGTCGACATCACGGCGCTGTGGTTGGCCTGGAGGAAGGCTCGCTGCTGCTCGGACAGGACCTCGGCCATGCTGCTCCTCCGCGGTCGGTCGGAGGGACGCCGGCGGTGGCGCCCTGGCGGCTGGGGACGGCTACTGTACCCGGCCGGGGTGGGCCCGCCAGCCGAGCCCGGCCGCGGCCAGGTCGCGCCAGAAGCCAGGGTAGGTCTTGGCGACGCATCCGGGATCATCGATCACCACCCCGGGCACACGGGCGGCGACCGCGGCCAGGGCCATGGCCATGCGGTGGTCGCCGTGGGTGGCGAGCCGGGCCGGGCGCAGCCCCTGGGGGCCGGCGCCGCGCACCACCAGCCCGCCGGCCAGCTCCTGGACGGCAACGCCGAGCTTGGCCAGCTCGGCGGCGAGGGCGGCCAGGCGGTCGGTCTCGTGGCCGCGGGTGACCGCGGCCCCGCGGATGCGGGAGGTGCCGCTGGCCAGCGCGGCCAGGGCGGCGACGGTGGTGACCTGGTCGGGCATGGCGGCCAGGTCGGCGTCGACCGGGTCAAGGGCCTCCGGGCCGCGCACCGTCACCGCCGGCCCGTCCCTGGTCACGGTGGCGCCCATCGCCTCCAGCAGCGCCGGCAGGGCGGCGTCGGGCTGCAACGTGCCCGGGGTGGTGTTGGTCACGGTGACGCTGCCGCCGGTGGCGGCGGCGAGGGCGAACAGGTGGGCGGCGGCGCTGGCGTCATACTCGACCTGCAGGTCGACGGACCGGTAGGGCCGGCCGGCCTCGACCAGCCAGGCGGCCGGGCCGACCGGTTCGACGGCGGCGCCGAAGTCGCGCATCAGGGCGGCGGTGAGCTCGACGTAGGACCCGGCGCCCAGCCGCTCGGCCCGCAGCAGCACCGGACGGCGGGCGTAGGGGGCGACCAGCAGCACGGCGCTGGCGAACTGGCTGGAGGCCCCGGCGTCCACCGTCGCCTGGCCACCGGCAAGGCCACCCCCGGCCGCGGTCACCGGCGGCAGGCCGCCGCCGGCATCGGTGACGTCGGCGCCGAGCGCCCGCAGGGCCTCCACCAGCGGCCCGACCGGGCGGCGGAGCAGCGGCGGCTGGCCCGTCACGGTCGCCCCGCCGGGGGTGAGGGTGGCCACCGCGGCCAGGAACCGCATGGTGGTGCCGGACTGCCGGGCGTCCAGGGCCCTGTCCGGGCTGGTCAGCCGGCCCCCGTTCCCCCGGACGGTCCAGCCGTGGAAGCCGGCTGGGCCGGGAGCAGGGTGGCTGGCGGCATCGGCCTGGTGCGGGACCGTGTCGATGGTAGCGCCCAGGTCGGCAAGGGCGGAGGCCATGGCCTCGGCGTCGTCGCTGGGCTGGGCGCCGTGCAGGCGGCTGGTCCCCTCGGCGAGGGCGGCGCAGAGCAGCGCCCGGTTGGTGATGCTCTTGCTGGCCGGGGCGGCCAGTCGCAGCCAGACCGGACCGGCCGGGCGGAGCTCAAGGGCGGCCGGGAACGGCTCCCCTGCGGCCTGCTCAGCCACCCCAGGCGGGGGTGGTGGTGTCGACCCGGGCCGGGTGGGCGTCCTCATAGGCGGCGACCGCGGCGCCGTGGGAGAGCAGGTAGCCGAGCTCGTCGGTGCCGTCCAGCAGCATCTGGCGGGCGAACGGGTCGACCGCGAACCCGACCGTCCGGCCGCCGGGCAGGGTCACCGTCTCGGATTCCAGATCCACGGTCACCTGCGCGTCCGGGTCGGCCTGGACGGCTGCGGCCAGCTCGGCGTGGGCCTCGGCCGGCAGCTCGACCGGGAGCAGCCCGTTCTTGAGGGCGTTGTTGCGGAAGATGTCGGCGAACAGGGGGGCGAGCACGGCCCGGAAGCCGAATGCCCGCAGCGCCCAGGCGGCATGCTCCCTGGAGGACCCGGAGCCGAAGTTGGCTCCGGCCAGCAGGACCGCCCGGCCGGCCATCTCCGGCCGGTTGAGGACGAAGCCCTCCCTGGGCTGGCCGTCGGCGTCGTAGCGCCAGTCGGCGAACAGCCCCTCGCCCAGCCCGGCCTTGTCGGTGCCCTTGAGGAACCGCGCCGGGATGATCTGGTCGGTGTCGACGTTGTCGGCCGGCAGCGGCATCAGCCGGCTGGTGAAGGGTCGCAGCGGCTCGGCCACCCCTACACCCCCCGCTCCACCAGCGGGCGGGCGTCGGCGATCCGGCCGGCGATGGCCGAGGCGGCCGCGGTCAGGGGGCTGGCCAGGAAGGTGCGCCCGCCGGCGCCCTGGCGGCCCTCGAAGTTACGGTTGGAGGTCGACACCGCGTACTGGCCTGGGCCGAGCTGGTCGCCGTTCATGGCCAGGCACATCGAGCAGCCGGCCTCCCGCCACTCGGCCCCGGCGGCCCGGAACACCTCGGCCAGCCCCTCGGCCTCGGCCTGCCGCTTGACGTCCTGGGACCCGGGCACCACCAGCACCCGGACCCCGGGATCGACCCGCCGGCCGCGCAGCAGCTGGGCCGCCTGGCGCAGGTCGGAGATCCGCGAGTTGGTGCAGGAGCCGATGAAGACCACGTCCACCGGACGGCCAAGCAGCGGCTCGCCCGGGCGCAGGTCCATGTAGGCCAGCGCCTTGGCCAGGGCCCGCCTGGCCGCCGGGTCGCCGGCATGGTCGGGGTCGGGCACCCGCCCCGAGATCGGCAGGCCCATGCCCGGGTTGGTGCCGTAGGTGACCATCGGCTCCAGCCGGCCCGCGTCAAGGGTGACCGAGCGGTCGAAGCTGGCGCCGTCGTCGCCCGGCAGGGTGCGCCAGTCGGCCAGCGCCGCCTCCCAGTCGGCACCCCGGGGTGCGTAGGGCCGGCCGGCCGTGTACTCGAAGGTGGTGTCGTCGGGGGCGACCATGCCCGCCCTGGCCCCGCCCTCGATGGACATGTTGCAGATGGTCATCCGCTGCTCCATCGACAGGGCGCGGATGGCCGGGCCGGTGTACTCGAACACGTGCCCGGTGCCGGCCCCGACCCCGATCCGGGCCAGCAGGGCCAGGATCACGTCCTTGGCCGTCACCCCGGCGGCCAGGCGCCCCTCGACCCGGACCTCGAAGGTCTTCGGCCGCCGCTGGAGCAGGGTCTGGGTGGCCAGCACGTGCTCGACCTCGCTGGTGCCGATGCCGAAGGCCAGGGCCCCGGAGGCGCCGTGGGTCGCGGTGTGGGAGTCGCCGCAGACGATCGTCATGCCCGGCTGGGTGAGGCCCAGCTCGGGCCCGATCACGTGGACGATGCCCTGGTGGGGGCTGTCCATGCCGTGCAGCGGGATGCCGTGCTCGGCGCAGTTGCGTTCCAGCCGCTCGACCTGGGCCCTGGCCAGGTCGTCGACGATGGGCAGGGAGCGGTCGGAGGTCGGCACCGAGTGGTCGGCGGTGGCCAGGGTCAGGTCGGGCCGGCGGACCTTGAGGCCGCGGGCGGCCAGGCCGGCGAAGGCCTGCGGCGAGGTCACCTCGTGGACCAGGTGGAGGTCGACGTAGAGCACGGCCGGCAGGCCGGGCGGCTCCGCCACCACGTGGCGGTCCCAGACCTTGGCGAGCAGGGTGCGTGGGGCGGGCTCATCAACCTTGGCGGCACTAGCCGCCACCTGCCACTGCTCGTCCATGGGCTGGCACCTCGGGTCGGTCCGGGCGCGTCGCGCCCGGCGCGGGGGATGGGCGGACGTCGTCGTCAGCCGCCCATGGTAGCCGAGCAGGCCGCCGGAGGGTGGATCGCGGATTGGCGTTCCGCGCCAGGATCTGTATATGGTTCGTCGGGAACGTTCCGGTTGACCGATGAGGGGGGGTTCGGGTCGTGCGTGCGATCCGCCGGGGATGGGGGGAGCTGAGGCTCGACTGGCGGGCCGGCCTGCGCCGCCTGCCGTTCTTCACCCAGAAGACGGCCGTGCTGCTGGTCGGGGTGCTGGTCGCGACCCTGGCCCTGCTCGGCGGCGTGGTCGCCCTGATCGGCTCGCCCTGGTCGGCCGGTCCCACCCAGCTGGTCCCTGGCGGGCAGGCCGGCGAGAGGCCGTCACCCCGACCGGCAACCGGCGACCGGGGCACCGGGCCCGCCGGTGCCGCCACCAGAACGGGAAGCCCCTCCGGGGCGCCCGGCCAGGCGGCCTCCGCCGGGCCCGCCGCCGAAGCTCTGGTTGGTGGCGGCCGCGAGGCCACCGGGTCGCGGGAGCCCGGTGGCACGGCCACCGAGCCACAAGGGTCCGGCGGTGCGGCCGGCGCGGGCGCCGGGGGCCCGCCGGCCGCACCGCCGACCACCTCACCGCCGACCACCACCACCCCCAACGGCCCCCTGCCGCCGCTGGACGACCTGCTGGGCCCGGTCGTCTCCACCCTCCTGCCCTAGCCGGACCGCCCTAGCCGGACCGCCCTAGCCGGACCGCCCTAGCCGGACCGCCCTAGCCGGACCGCCCGGGCCGGCCGCGGGCGTGCCGGGCTGCTAGCCTGTGGGCACTGTGCCCAGCCCGCCCGCCACCACCCAGCCGCAGCCGCCGGCGCCGGGGCGCCGCAAGCGCCAGATCCTCGGCCCGACCGGCCTGATCGTCATGGTGGTGGCCATCCTGGCCTTCACCGCGGTCGCCATCGCGATCGAGCTCGCCTCCAACCGCGGCAAGACGTTCAACGCCACCGTCGCCGTGCTCGGCCCGGTCCCCGGCAGCCAGAACCAGGTCCGGCTGCTGTTCCGGGTGACCAACAACGGCAACCGCGCCGGTCGTCCCGACAAGTGCGAGGCCGTGCTGTTCAACCTCAGCGGCGACCGGGTCGGGGTCGGCGCGGTCAGCCTGCGCGAGCCGATCGCTCCCGGCCAGACCCACGAGGAGCCGGCCATCGGCACCGCCGCCCAACCGCCGGTCAACGGCACCGCCACCTGCCGAGCCCTGGAACCGCGGGCTAGCGAGACCGCCGCTCAGCTGGAGCTTGGCGCCCTCGCCGGGGAGGTGACGTGGTCGACGGGCAGCCGAAACCGGCGCTCGAGGATGGCCGGAAGGTTCCCCTTCAGCCAGCGCGACACCCCGGGCGGGAAGGTCGACAGCACGATCCGGTCGTAGCCGGGCCGGGCCTGGAGCTCGTCGCCGACCGCCTCCAGCGGCGAATGGCTGCCGACCCTGGCCGCGGCCACCGGGACGCCGGCCGCGGCCAGCCCCCGCATCGCCTCCTCGGCCCGCTTGCGGGCCAGCTGCCTGGCCTCGCCCTCCTCCCAGTTGTGGAGCAGGTGGCCGGTCGGGGTGGCCGGCACCAGCAGGGTGAACTCGGCCGCCGGGTCGCCGGCGTGCAGCGCCTTGACCCGCTCCAGCAGCTCCGGGCTGCCGGCCGTCTGGTGGGCGACGATGAGGTATCGAGCCATGCCGATCCTCCAATCTCGGCTCGCGGAGCCGCCGTCTCCGGTGGGCGGTGGGCTTGGTTGTGCGCCGCGCCGACAGCGGTGTCAAGATCGGGCCATGACCACCTTTCGCGTCGACTCCGAGATCGGCCCGCTCCGCAAGGTCCTGCTGCACGCCCCGGCCCTGGAGCTGACCCGCCTCACCCCGGCCAACATCGCCGACCTGCTGTTCGACGAGATCATGTGGGCCGAGCGGGCCAAGCTCGAGCACCAGGCGTTCGCCGATGTGCTGCGGGCCCGCGGGGTCGAGGTGTTCGAGCTGGCCGACCTGCTGGCGGCCGCCCTGGCCGACGAGGGCGGCCGCAAGGAGCTGCTGGACCGGGTGGTCACCGTCGACGCCTTCGGCGCCGGGCTCGCCCCCGAGCTGCGGGCCTGGTTCGACTCGCTGGACGCCGCCGAGCTGGTCACCTACCTGATCGGCGGGGTCATCCCCGAGGACCTGCCGTTCGCCCCCGAGGGGCTGGTCGGGGCCAGCTTCCAGCCGACAACCTTCGTGCTCCCGCCGCTGCCCAACCAGATGTTCATGCGCGACACCTCGGCCTGGATGTACGGCGGGGTGTCGATCAACCCGATGGCGTTCCCGTCCCGCCGGCGCGAGACGATGCACCTGGAGACCGTCTACCGGCGCCACCCGATGTTCGCCTCGGACGACTTCATGGTCTGGTACGGCGGCGACGGCATCGACCACTACCCGGCGGTGGTGGAGGGCGGCGACATCCTGGTCGTCGGCAACCGGGCCCTGCTGGTCGGCATGGGCGAGCGCACCACCCACCAGGGGGTCGAGACCCTGGCCAGGCGGCTGTTCGACGCCGGGGTGCTGGACACGCTGGTCGCCGTCGAGCTGCCCAAGGTCCGGGCCTACATGCACCTGGACACGGTGCTCACCCAGGTCGACCACGACGCCTTCGTGGTCTACCCGGGCCTTCGCCAGCAGATGCGGCCGTTCCTGGTCACCCCTGGACCCGGCCGGCACCTCACCGTCACGGCCGAGTCGGAGCTGTTCACCACCCTGGCCAGGGTGCTGGACGTGCCCCGCATCCGAACCTTCGAGACCGGCGGCAACCAGATGCTGGCCGCCCGCGAGCAGTGGGACGACGGCAACAACCTGCTCGCGGTCGCGCCCGGGGTGGTGGTCGCCTACGAGCGGAACGTCGACACCAACCAGCGCCTGCGCGACGCCGGCGTCGAGGTGCTGACCATCCCCGGCTTCGAGCTCGGCCGGGGCCGCGGCGGCCCCCGCTGCATGAGCTGCCCCCTGGAGCGCGCCCCGCTCGGTTGAGCCGCGCCTGACCATGGCACAAGGGTGGCGGTGGGGAGCCGGAGCTCCCCCACATCGACCGGCGACCCGCCAGGACACCGGGTCAGGTCTCCGGGCTCGAGGGGATCTGCGGGCAGCGCGTTGGCGGCGCGCAAGCTCCAGGGCGGCACGGATGGCCTGGTGCCGCCTGCGGCGCCGGATGCATGCCAGCGGTTCTAGGGCACGGTGAGCGGCTCTGGACCCTGGTCGAGCACCGCGACCGTATGCTCGAAATGGGCCGCGCGGGAGCCGTCCCTGGTCGCCACCGCCCAGCCGTCGGGGCGGTGGAGGTAGGCCGGGTCGCCGTCCACGAACATCGGCTCGATCGCCACGACCAGGCCGTCGCGGAGGCGCGGGCCCCGGCCGGGCCGGCCGTCGTTGTCGACCGACGGGTCCTCGTGCAGCAGCTGGCCGACCCCGTGGCCGCCGTGGTCGGCCAGGATGCCGTAGCCGGCCTGATGGGCGACCTGGCCGACGGCGTGGCTGATGTCGGACAGCCGGTTGCCCACCCTGGCCTGCGCGATCCCGGCCCACAGGGCCCGCTCGGTGGTGTCCAGCAGGCGGCGGGCGGCCGGGTCGATCTCGCCGACGCCCACGGTCACGGCCGCGTCGGCGTGGTAGCCGTCGACCACCGCCCCGCAGTCGATCGACAGCACGTCGCCGGCCCGCAGCCGGGTCCGGTCGGGGATGCCGTGGACGACGACCTCGTTGACCGACAGGCACAGGCTGCCCGGGAACGGCGTCGGCGCGAACCGGGGGTGGTATCCGAGGAACGACGCGGTCGCCCCCTCCCGGGTGATGGTCCTGGCTCCCAGCTCGTCCAGCTCGCGCAGGGTCACCCCCGGCCGCACCGCCGCCGCCACCCGCTCCAGGGTGCGGGCCACCACCCGCCCGGCCCGGCGCATGGTGGCGATCTCGTCGCGCGACTTCAGGATGACCATTGCGGCTCCTCGGCGTCGTCGGCGCCGGCACGGGGCCGGCGGCGCTGGCGCAGCCACAGCCACAGCGAGGCACCGACGATCACGGCCAGCGACACGTAGGCGTTGCGGGACAGGCCCAGCAGCCGGTAGGTGGTGTCGGTCCGCAGCAGCTCGAGCAGGAACCGGCCGGTGCCGTACAGCACCAGGTACAGCAGCGACAGGCTGCCGGGCCGGAGCCGCCGGGTGGCCCCGACCCGCAGCAGGACGGCGACCACGACCAGGTTGTACAGCGACTCGTACAGGAACGTCGGGTGGAAGGTGGCGGCGTCGGCGTAGCGGTCGGGCCGATGCTCGGGGTCGACCTCCAGCGCCCACGGCAGGGTCGTCGGGGTGCCGAACAGCTCCTGGTTGAAGTAGTTGCCCCAGCGGCCGAACGCCTGGGCCAGGGGGATGGCCGGGATGGCGGCGTCCAGGGCCCGCAGTGTCGGCAGGCCGCGCCGCCGGGCCACCCACAGCCCGGTGAGGATGCCGACCGTGAGGCCGCCGTACAGGGCCAGCCCGCCCTCCCAGATGGCGAACACGTGCAGCCAGCGGCCGCGGAAGTCGCCGGTATGGGTGATGACGTAGCCGAGCCGGCCCCCCAGGAAACCGGCGGCCACCCCCCAGATGGCCGGCTGTTCGATCTCGCCCGGCCGGCCGCCGGCCTGGACCCAGCGCCGGTTGGCCAGCCAGAACGCGGCCAGCACGCCGATGGCGATGCACAGCCCGTACAGGTGGAAGAACAGGGGGCCGAGCTGGAACCCGTTGGTCGGCGGGGCCGGGATGACCGCCACCAGGCTCACGGCTCCAGCACCCCGGCGACCGCCTTGTCGACGGCGGCCAGCACCTCGGCGTCCAGCCGGCGGCCGGCGGCGTCGTCGTAGCGGTGGCACTGGTACAGGTCGAGGTAGTCGGTGCGCAGCCGGCGCAGGCTGGCGTGGCACTGCTCGACGATGTGCTTGCGGGACAGGCCGCGGTCGTTGGGGCCGTCGCCGACCGGGAAGTAGACCTTGGTGGCGAGCACATAGGAGGAGCGGGGGACGTCGCACAGGGCGTCGCCGACGACCTCCTCGGCCGTCCCCCGGCCGTACACGTCGGCGGTGTCGAAGAGGTTCACCCCCAGCTCGTAGGCCCTGGCCACGCAGGCCTTGCCGAGATCGGCCTCGACGCCGACCCCGTAGGTCAGCCAGGAGCCGAGCCCGATCTCCGAGACCCTGACACCGCTCGCGCCCAACCGGCGGTACTCCACCTGCCGTGCCTCCCTCAGCCCGGTCCGTGCTGGCTGGTGTCGTCCGACACCGGCCAGCTGGCTGGCCGGCCGACCAGCTGGCCGCCGCCCCTGACCACCAGCTCGTCGCGGAGGGCCCACAGGACCGGGAAGAACCGGTAGCGGGTGGTCCGCTGCAGGTAGGCGATGGCCATCCCACCGGTGCCGCGCGCGTGGTCGCCGAGGGTACGCTGCACCAGCGCCACGTGCTCCTGGCGCCAGCGGGCCCAGCGCTCGTCGTAGTCGACCAGGGCCTCGCAGACCAGGTAGAAGTCCGTCCCGCGCCCCGGGTCGATGTAGAAGTCGGCCCACGACGACGGGTCGGTCACACCCAGGCGGGCGGCGGCCCCGGCATGCGCTTCGGCCAGGGACTGCTCGGCCAGGCGGGCGGCCAGCGGCGCCGGCAGCCGGCCGCCGTACTCGATCTCCAGCGCCTTCAGGTAGGCCGGCTCGCGCAGCCCCGAGCGCAGCTCCAGCTCCCGGAACTGGACCGACTGGGAGCCGCTGGCCGTCCCCAGGTAGCTGCGGAACTGGTGCAGGTCCCACGGCGGCAGCGTGTGCAGGCTGCGCATCTGGTCCAACGCGTGCTCGAGGGTGTGGTTGACCCGGCCGAGCAGGGCGAGCGCAGGGGGGAAGGCGTCGCCGCCGAGCAGGGCGATCACCCGGCCGAGGTCGTGCAGCAGCAGCTTCATCCACAGCTCGAGCGCCTGGTGGACGACGATGAAGTGCAGCTCCTCGGGATGCGGCGGCCGGGAGCGGGGCTGCTGCAACGCCAGCAGCTCAGGGACCCGCAGATAGCTGCCGTAGGTCAGCTCGTCCTCGCTCATCGACCCCCCTTGGTCGCAACTCCAGCCCCAAGAGCCTATCGCTGGTGGAACACGAATTGCCCACAGGTCGCCGCCTGCCTAGCATGAGAGCCGACGGCCGGCCTCGTTGAAGGGAGCAGCCGCGTGCGCAGGACAGCGATCCTTCTCGCCGGCATCGCCGTGCTTGCCCTGTTGCTCACCCCGGCGACCGGGACCGCCACCTCCCGCGGCGCCGGGGTCGCCGCCCAGCAGCAGCCGAGCGACAGCCCGGCCCTGCACGCGCGCGGCCTCCAGCTGTACCAGAACGCCTGCGCCTCCTGTCACGGCCCCAACCCCAACGGGCCCAGCTACTACCCGCGGGTGCCGGCGCTCAAGGACACCGGCGGGGCGGCGGCGGTCGACTGGGCCCTGCGCACCGGCCGGATGCCCTGGAAGGACAACAAGGGCCCGGCGATCGAGCGGGGCGAGCCCCGCTTCAACGAGGAGGACATCCGCGCCCTGGTCGTCTACATCGGCACGGCGGTCGGCGACGCCCAGCTCCCCCAGGTCGACCCCGCCCAAGGTGACCTGCAGCGCGGACGGGACCTGTACGGCCAGGCGTGCGCGGCCTGCCACGGCATGAACGGCGCCGGGGCCGCCCTCGGCGGGGAGAACATCGCCGTGTCGCTGCAGAACGTTGAGCCGCAGGACGTGGCCGAGGCGATCAAGATCGGCCCCGGCCAGATGCCGGTCGGCGGCGGGCTGACCGACTACGAGTTCGGCACCGCCTCCAGCACCGAGGAGGTCAACGACATCGCCCGCTACGTCGAGAGCCTGCGCACCGACCCCTACAACAAGGGCGGCGCCCCCATCGGCGGCAAGGGGCCGGTGCCCGAGGGGTTCGTTGCCTGGGTGATCGGCCTGGGGGTGCTGGTGCTGGCCGCGCGCTGGATCGCCGGGCGAGGCTGAAACCGGGAGTGGATGGGACCGCGACGGCATGAGTGACAGCGACCAGCAGGGGAGCGAGCGGGTGGACGTCGACCCTCAGCAGGAGCACGGACCGACCGACCGGCAGCTGACCGACGACCAGCGCAAGGCCGGGCGGTCGGCCGGGATCGCGTTCGCGGTGACCATCGTGTGCGGTGTCGGGCTGTTCGTCGTCTACTTCTCCGGCGGCCAGAACCAGCTCGAGGGGATCTTGTTCGCGGTGGCCCTTGGCGGGCTCGGCGTCGGGGTCGGCATCTGGGCCAACCGGCTGCTGGACGCCCGCGAGGTGGTCGAGGAGCGCCACGAGCTGACCAGCGGCCCGGCCGGCCGCCAGGCGTTCGGGGACGCCCTGTCCGCGGAGGTCGGGCCGGTCCTTGGCCGGCGCTCGATGCTGGTGAAGCTGCTCGCCGGGGCCGGTGGGGCGCTCGGCCTGGCCCTGCTGCTGCCGGTGCTGTCGCTCGGCCCGGCGCCGGGCAACACCCTGAAGGTGACCCCCTGGGCCCGGGGCAAGCGCGTGGTCGACGAGGAGGGCGAGCTGGTCACCCTCGACTCGGTGCCGGAGGACGGCTTCCTCACCGTGTTCCCCGAAGGCAGCGAGGGCGCGGCCGACGCCCAGGCGCTGCTGATCCACGTGCGGCCGGGCTCGCTCAAGCTGCCGGCCGACCGGCTGGCCGCGGTCCCCGAGGGCACCCACGTGGCCTACTCCAAGATCTGCACCCACGCCGGCTGCCCGGTGGGGCTGTACCGGGCCGAGAACCAGTCGCTGCTGTGCCCCTGCCACCAGTCGCAGTTCGACGTGGCCGACGGGGCCAAGCCGTTCTTCGGGCCGGCCGCCCGTCCCCTGCCCCAGCTCCCGCTGGGGGTCGGCGAGGACGGCGTGCTGGTCGCCCAGGGCGACTTCTACGACCCGGTCGGCCCGGCGTTCTGGGACATGAATCGAGGCAAGCGATGATGGTGATGGAGCGCTCGCTCAAGTACCTGGACGAGCGGCTTGGCACGGCCAGCCTGGCCCGCAAGACCCTGCGCAAGGTGTTCCCCGACCACTGGTCGTTCCTGCTCGGCGAGATCGCCCTGTTCTGCCTGGTGGTGCTCGTGTTCACCGGCACCTTCCTGACCTTCTTCTACAACCCGTCGGTCAAGGAGGTCATCTACGACGGGCCCTACGATCCCCTGAGGGGCGCGACCGTCTCGGCCGCCTTCGACTCGGTGCTGCGGCTGTCGTTCGAGGTCAGGGCGGGGCTACTGATGCGCCAGACCCACCACTGGGCGGCCCTGGTGTTCGTGGCGGCGATCGTCATCCACCTG
Source organism: Actinomycetes bacterium (assembly GCA_036003705.1). Taxonomy (GTDB): domain Bacteria; phylum Actinomycetota; class CALGFH01; order CALGFH01; family CALGFH01; genus CALGFH01. Next base: position 14,702 of record DASYSE010000100.1, read on the forward strand.
TGCCGGGTGTTCTTCACCGGCGCCTTCCGGCGCCCCCGGGAGCTGAACTGGCTGGTCGGGATCCTGCTGCTGTTCCTGGCCCTCGGCGAGGGCTTCACCGGCTACTCGCTCCCCGACGACCTGCTCAGCGGCATCGGGCTGCGCATCTTCTACTCGGTCACCCTGGCCATCCCGGTGATCGGCACCTGGGCCACCTATCTGCTGTTCGGTGGCGAGTTCCCGGCCGGCGACATCATCTCGCGGCTGTTCGTGTTCCACGTGATGCTGCTCCCGGCGCTGCTGCTCGGCCTGGTCGGGGCGCACATGGCCATCCTGGTGCTGCAGAAGCACACCCAGTTCGTCGGCCCGGGCAGGACTGAGCGCAACGTGGTCGGCAAGCGGCTGTGGCCAGAGCAGACCTTCAAGTCGGTCTCGCTGCTGCTGTTCACCACCGCCGTGCTCGCCCTGCTCGGCGGCATCGCCCAGATCAACCCGATCTGGCAGTACGGCCCATTCGAACCGTTCAATGTGACCTCGCCGGCCCAGCCCGACTGGTACATCGGCTTCCTGGACGGCGCCCTGCGCCTTGGGCCGCCGTGGGACCTGAACCTGTTCGGCTTCACCATCTCCGAGGTGTTCTGGCCGGCCGTGCTGTTCCCCGGCATCGCCTTCGGGATCCTGACCCTGTGGCCGTGGATCGAGCGCCGCTTCAGCAAGGACCAGGCCGAGCACCACCTGCTGGACCGGCCGCGGGACGCGCCCGTCCGCACCGGCATCGGCGCGGCCGGGCTGACGGTGTTCTTCATCATGTTCATGGAGGGCGGCAACGACATCTTCGGGGTGCTGCTGAACATCTCGGTGGAGACCATCACCCAGATCCTGCAGTGGGGCCTGCTGGTCGCCCCGCTGCTGACGTTCCTGGTCACCTACTGGATGTGCAAGAGCCTGGGCCGCACCCGGCTCCGCCCGGCCCAGATCAACGCCGGCGTCCGCCTCAGCCGCAACACGTCCGGCGGCTACGAGGTGGCCTCACTGGAACCTGCCTCCGAGGAGCTGGAGCCGAGCTCGAAGTAGTCCCCGGTCCATGTGGGGGAGCTCCGGCTCGCCTCCGGTGCTGTTCGCGGCGGAGCCGGAGCGCCTGACCCTTGCCGCGACCGACTCCTACCGCCTCCACCCGCCACGCCACGGCGCCGGTGCCATGGCCCAGGTTCGCCAGTCAGTGCTCGGTCTGCTCCGCGGGGTTGGGGTTGGGATTGGGGTCCGAGACGGGGCCGGACTGGGGTGAGGGCGGCTCGGTGTCGGCCTCCAGGCGGCCGTAGCGGTTCTCCCGGTTGACCGCGGCCAGCCAGCCCCAGGCGGCATAGGCGAGCACGCCCAGCCCGAGGATGACCAGCCACAGCCCGTAGATCAGGCCGGTGAACAGGATGGCGACCCCGAGGGAGGCGGCCAGCGGCCAGATGGTGGGCAGCGGCAGCACGCCCAGGTCATCGGCCTCCAGGTCCTTGGGCCCGGGCGGGTCGTTGGGAGGGATCCCGGCGAGGCGACGCATGGAGTCGGCCCGCGACTCGCTGGTCCCGCCCCGTGCCCGCTGCTCGAGGACCAGGATCAGGCCGGCGAAGCCCGGGCCGGCGCCCAGCAGCAGCAGCGAGATCGAGCCCAGCGCCTCGAAGTCGCTCACGAACCAGTAGACGATCCCGGCGACGATGCCGAACCCCGAGACCCTGAGCAGGACACCAGCTTCGTCGGTCATCGGCTTCAGCCCCGATCCGGGTTGCGCTTTGGGTCGGTGTGGGTGACGAACGCCGGCGAGTGGCGGTAGTCGAACGCCGGCCGCTCGGAGTGGATCTCGGGCAGGTGGTGGAAGTTGTGGTGGGGTGGCGGTGAGGTCGTCACCCACTCCAGGCTGTTGCCCTCCCACGGGTCGTCGCCGGCCGGCTCGCCGCGCCGGATCGAGATCAGGAAGTTCCAGATGAAGATCAGCACCGACACCGCGGTGAGGAACGCGCCCGCCGTCGAGAGCTGGTTGGCCGAGGTCCAGCGGTCGATCTGGTAGTCGGCGATGCGCCGCGGCATGCCGTCCAGCCCGACCAGGAACTGGAAGAAGAAGGTCAGGTTGAACCCGACCAGGAAGGTCGCGAAGTGCCAGCGGCCCAGCCGCTCCGACAGCCGCCGCCCAGTGAACTTGGGGAACCAGAAGTAGAAGCCGGCGAACATCCCGTACAGCAGCCCGCCGACCATGATGTAGTGGAAGTGGGCGACCACGTAGTAGGTGTCGTTGACGGCGAAGTCGATCGGCGGCGAGGCCAGGAACACCCCGGTGATGCCGCCGACCAGGAACACCAGGATGAACCCGAGCGACATCAGCATCGCGGTCGACAACATGATCGCCCCCCGCCACATGGTCCCGATCCAGTTGAACACCTTGATCCCGGTCGGCACCGCGATCAGCAGCGACATGATCGAGAAGTAGGGCAGGTAGACCAGGCCGGTGGCGAACATGTGATGGGCCCAGACCCCGAACGACAGGGCCGCGATCCCGAAGAACGCGAACACCATCGCCCGGTAGCCGAACAGCGGCTTGCGGGAGAAGACGGGGATGACCTCGTTGATGATCCCGAAGATGGGCAGGATGATGATGTAGACCTCGGGATGGCCAAAGAACCAGAAGATGTGCTGGAACAGGATCGGGGTGCCGCCGGCCGCGGGGTCGAAGAACTTGGCCCCGAAGTTGCGCTCCAGGAACAGCAGCGCGAGCACCACCGTCAGGGGCGGGAAGGCGAACAGGATCAGCAGCTGGTTGACCAGCACGCCCCAGCTAAACAGCGGCATCCGGAACATCGTCATGCCCGGCATGCGCATCCGGAAGATGGTGGTGACCAGGTTGACCGCGCCGAGGATGCCGGCCACCCCGACCACCGCCAGCCCGATGATCCACAGGTCCATGCCGGTGCCCTGGAAGAACTCGTTGGTGGACAGCGGCGCGTAGGCGGTCCAGGCGACCGCGGCCGGGCCGCCGGACACGAAGAAGCTGGACAGCACGATCAGGGCGCCGAACAGGTACAGCCAGTAGGACATGGCGTTGGCGCGCGGGAAGGCCACGTCGGCGGCGCCGATCTGCAACGGGACCAGGTAGTTGGCCAGGCCGGTGGTCACCTGGGCGGCGAACAGGAAGATCATCAGGGTGCCGTGCATGGTGAACACCTGGTTGTAGGTGTTCTCGCCCATCATCTGCAGCCCCGGCTCGGCCAGCTCCATGCGGACCACCAGGGCCAGCAGCCCGCCGGCCAGGAAGATGGAGAACGCGGTGAAGATGTAGAGGAGGCCGATCTTCTTGTGGTCGACGGTGGTCAGGAAGTCGACGATGCCGCTCGGCTCCTCGTGGTGGGCCTCGGGAAGCGCCGGCAGGGGAAGCTCGGTCGTTGCCATTGTGCGCTCCTTAGGTCCCCGGTTGCCCGGCCGAGCCACGCCTGGTCGCGGCCGCCAACCAGCTCTGGTACTCACCCTGGCTGACCACGCGGACCCGGAACACCATGTCAGGATGCTGCAGGCCGCAGAACTGCGTGCACTGCCCGTGGTACAGGCCGACCTTCTCGAAGGTGAGGTCGAACTCGTTGTCGGTGCCCGGGATGGCCTGGCGCTTGAACAGGGTCTGGGGCACGTAGAACGCATGGACGACGTCGGCCGACACCAGCTTGACCCGGACCGTCTGGCCGACCGGCACGACCATCTCCGGGATGCGCTCCGGGCTGCCGAGGACCTCGGCCCCGGTGCCCTCGTAGGTGAAGCGCCAGCTCCACTGGAAGGCGGTGACGGTCACGTTGACCCCCGGCCGGGCCGAGCTGTCCAGCACCTTGTTCTGCGCCTGGATGGTCACCACGAACAGGAACAGCACGATCACCGTCGGGATCAGTGTCCAGGTGAGCTCCAGCCGGTTGTTGCCATGGGTCTGCTTGGGCAGCTCGTCGCCGCGGCGCCGGTAGCGGATCACCGACCAGATGACCAGCCCAGACACGACCACGAAGATCACTGCGGCGATGTACAGGAACAGGTTGTAGAGGCCGTGGATGGCCCGCCCCTCTTCGGTCACGCTCTGCGGGGTACAGCCGGCGACCGCGAGCACGGGCGTCGCAAGCGCGAGCCAGCGGAGGGCGAAGGCGCGACGACGGGTCAGCATTGCCATCCTCGGGTCGGAGCGGACGCTACCTGTATGTAGGGCGTGGAGGCCGTTCCTTGCAAATCGGGCGCCCTGGTGGGCCGGACTGTAGCCTAGCCGGTCGGCGCGCACAGGGTCAGCCAATCCCGAGCCCGGTCATCAACGCCCTGGCGGTCAGGCCGAACACGAAGAACGCCCCGATGGTGAAGAACAGATGGTAGGGGGGCTTCTCCAGGCCCCTGGTGAACAGGTGGCAGACCCCGAGCACCAGCGCCGGGAACACCGCGCCGTACAGGTAGTGGAGCAGCGGCTGGCGGCCGCCGGTGAACAGCAGCACCAGGCCGGCCAGCAGCTGCAGGCCCAGCAGAATCTGAAGAACGGTGAGCAGGCCCCAGTAGAACCGGTTGGCGTCGCGCTTGGTGATGAACAGGCCGATGCCGAACAGGAACAGCACCGCCCAGCCGGCCACGATCACGAAGCCCTCGATCTCGTGGAACCTGGCCATGGGCGCGCTCCGCTGTCCGCTCGGCACTCGGGCGGGCCGATCCTACCCGGGTTCGCCCTGGGCGGAACGGGTCGTCGGCGGGCCGACCCTACCCGGGTTCGCCCTGGGCGGAACGGGTCGTCGGCAGGTCCCAGAGTCCGGTACCGTGCATCCATGAGCATCGGGACCTTCACCGAGGCGTTCGACCGGCCCATCGACCCGGTCGACCGGCTCCTGCGGCGCCGGGTGATCATGCTGTCGGGGCCGATCGACACCGACCGGGCCAACGACGTGATGGCCCGCCTGCTCTATCTGGAGGGCGAGGACCCCGACGCGCCGATCGACCTGCGCATCAACTCACCCGGCGGCGAGGTCCTCAGCGGCCTGGCCATCGTGGACACCATCGCCCAGCTCGCCTGCCCGGTCGCCACCACCTGCGCCGGCATGGCCGCCTCGATGGCGTCGGTGCTGCTGGCGTCGGGGACCAGGGGCCGCCGGCGGGCCTCGGCCAACGCCCGCGTCCTGATCCACCAGCCGTGGGCCGGCCAGTTCCAGGGCCAGGCGACCGACCTGGAGCGGGCCGCCGAGGAGATCCTGCGCCAGCGGGCCCGCATCGACCAGCTCCTGGCCGCCGCCACCGGCCAGCCGGTCGAGCGTATCCACCGGGACACCGAGCGCGACACCTGGTTCTCGGCCCAGGAGGCATTGGACTACGGCCTGGTCGACGAGGTCCTGGGCAGATGAAGCTGCGCGAGGCGGTGGGCGAGGCGCTGCGCCGGCGGCGCCTGGCCCAGGGCCGGACCCTGCGCGAGGTGGCCGACGCCGCCGGGATGTCGCTGACCTACCTGTCGGAGGTCGAACGGGGCCGCAAGGAGGCCTCCTCGGAGGTCCTGGAGGCGGTCTGCGCCGCCCTGCGCCTGGTCCTGCCCGACCTCCTGTTCGAGGTCGCCGAGACCCTCGCCGCCGCCGACCCGGCTGGGGTTCCGGGAGGGATGCGGGGGGCGCCACCCCCCGCGGTGGCTGGGTTCCTGCCCCCGGGCAACGGCCGCGCGGTCGCCACCCCGACCCCGGAGCGGGTCGCCCCGGTGCTGGACCTGCACGCCTTCGCCGGCCGCCGCAGCGCCTGACGACCGCGGGGGCGCCGCCCCGCATCCCCCCGAACCCCACCTGTCCCAGGGTTTGCGGCCTGGCCCTTGGCGGGAATGCTGCTGCCGCTCGAGCACACTCAACCCCCCGCTGCGGGGAGGACTGCCAGCGTGCGCTACGTCGAGGCCTGCGGCCTGCGTGTGTCGGTCATCGGCCTTGGCGCCTGGCAGTTCGGCTCCCCCGAGTGGGGCTGGGGCTCCCAGTTCGGCCCGGCCGAGGCCCTGGCCGTGGTCGACCGGGCGCGGGCGCTCGGCGTCACCCTGATCGACACCGCCGAGCTGTACGGCCAGGGCGACTCGGAGCGGCTGCTGGGCCGCGCCCTCGCCAACCCGTCGGCGCGGGAGTCGGTGGTCCTGGCCAGCAAGGTCTGGCCGAGCTGGCCGACCAGGGAGCGGGTGGCGGCGGCGGCCCGGGGCAGCCTGGCCCGGCTCGGCACCGACCACCTCGACCTCTACCAGGTCCACTGGCCCAACCCGCTGGTGCCCCAACGCTCGACCATGGGCGGCATGCGCACCCTGCAGGCGGGCGGCCTGATCGGGCAGGTCGGGGTGAGCAACTACGGCCTGGCCCGCTGGCGGGCCGCCGAGTCCGCCCTCGGCGGGCCGGTCGTCTCCAACCAGGTCCGCTACAACCTGCTCAGCCGGCGGCCGGAGCGGAAGCTGCTGCCGCACGCGGCCGCCGCCGGCCGGCTGGTGATCGCCTCCAGCCCGCTCGCCCAAGGAGTCCTGGCCGCCAAGTACACCGCCGACACCGCGCCCGGCGGCGCCCGGGCGGCCAACCTCCTGTTCTCGGCCGAGAACCTGCGGCGGGCCCAGCCGGTGCTGTCGGCGCTGCGCGAGCTGGCCGGTGCCCACCGGGTCACCCCGGCCCAGGTCGCCCTGGCCTGGGTCGTCCACCACCCCAACGTGGTCGCCATCCCCGGGGCCAAGTCGGTGGCGCAGGTGGAGGCGAACGCGGCCGCCGCCGACCTGGCCCTCGCCCCCGACGAGCTGGCCCACCTGACCGCCGCCGCCGACCGCTTCCACCGCGATCTGCTGGTCAGCGCCGGAGCCCTCGCCGGCCGCCGCCTGCGCCCGGCCCGCCACGCCGCCGAAGGCTGAGCCGGCCCCGACGCCAGCACCGCACCGACCCGGCGCCAGCGCCGCATCGGGCCCTCGCCAGCGCCGTATCGGCCCGGCGCCAGCACCGCGCCGGCCCTTCGCCCTCGCCCT
>DASYSE010000101.1:0-12669 GCA_036003705.1 Actinomycetes bacterium
CCGCTACAAGGTCTACATCATCGACGAGGCCCACATGGTCACCACCCAGGGCTTCAACGCCATGCTCAAGGTGCTGGAGGAGCCGCCGGAGCACGTCCGGTTCGTGTTCTGCACCACCGAGCCGCACAAGGTCATCGAGGCCATCCGGTCGCGCTGCCAGCGCCACGACTTCCGCCGCATCCGAACCGCCGCGCTGGTCCAGGACTTCGCCAGGATCTGCGAGGCCGAAGGGGTGGACATCGAGCCGGCCGCCCTCGAGCTGGTGGCGAGAGCGGCCGACGGCTCCCACCGTGACGGGCTCTCCCGGCTCGACCAGGTCCTGACCTTCGCCGGCCAGAAGGTGACCCTGGCAGACGTCGCCCAGGTCCTCGGCGCCCTGCCGGCCGAGCTCCGCTTCGACCTGGCCGAGGCGCTGGCCGCCCACCGGGTGGCCGACGTGCTGGCCTGTGTCGAGCGGGTGGTCGACGCCGGGCACGACCTGCACCAGTTCGCCCGCGAGGCGCTCGAGCACCTGCGCGACCTGTACGTGCTGCGGGTCGCGCCCCAGTCGACCACCCTGGTCGACGTGACCGCCGAGACCAGGGAGCGGCTGGCCGCCCAGGCCGAGCGTTTCGGCCCGGGCGAGCTCGGCCGCATGGTCCGCATCGTCGGCGAGCTGTACCTGGACCTGCGCACCGCCACCGACCAGCGCCTGGTCGTCGAGGTCGGCCTGGCCAGGGCGGCCATGCCCGAGGCTTCGCTGGACGCCGAGGCCCTGCTGGCCCGGATCGAGCGCCTGGAACGCCGGCTCTCGATCACCGGGGCCGAGAGCCAGGCTTCCGCGGCGCCAGCGCCTCCAGCGGCCGAGGCCACCACCAGGACGGTCCCCGGTCCGGCGAAGGCGACCCCCGCCACGGCCAAGGCGGCCCCGGTGCCGCCCAGGCCGGAGGCCCCGGCCAGGGCGGTCCCGGCCAAGGCCAAGCCAGCGGCCAGGGCGGTCGAGGCCCCGGCCGAGGAGGAGGCCGGTTGGAAAGCCGAAGATGCGCCGGCACGGGTCCCGGTCGACCTCGACCTGGTGCGCCGGTCGTGGCCGCTGGTGCTCGAACGGGTGCAGGCGGCCAGCCGGGTCACAGCCAGCTTCCTGGGCCACGGCCGGCCGGTCGCCCTCGAAGGGCGCCAGCTGGTGGTCGAGCTGCCGCGGGACCGGCGGTTCGAGGCCGAGGCACTGGCCAAGGACGGCCGCAACCGGCAGGTCGACGGCGTGCTCGAGGCGATGCTGGGCGGCGGGCTGGAGATCAGGGTGGTGGTGGGCGAGCACACCGGCCCCGAGGAGCCAGAGCCGCCGCCACCGGACGCCGCCGACCCGGCGCCGGGCCAGGTGGTCGAGTTCGAGGTCGACCCGGCCAACGACGAGGGCCGCCCGCTGGACGCCGATGCCGACGCCCGCGCGGTGGCAGACTGGGCCGCCAAGGAGCTCGGCGGGAAGGTCATCGAGGAACGACCGAACGACGCGGCCGCCAGGGGCGCCGCCGGGTCGCGGGCCAAGGGTCGGTCCGGGGGCGGTCGCCGGGCCGGGTCCTAGATCCGGGAGCGAGAGAAAGGGGCGGATCGCAATGAGCATGCCGAGGGGCGGCTTCAACCCCAACCAGATGCTCAAGCAGCTGCAGAAGATGCAGCGCGAGATGGAGGACACCCAGGCCCAGCTGGCCGAGGAGGTCGTCGAGGGGACGGCCGGCGGCGGGGTGGTGACGGCCAGGGTGAAGGGCGACCAGACGGTGGAGTCGATCTCGATCGACCCGGACGCGCTTGACCCCGACGACGTCGAGATGCTCGGGGACCTGGTCACCGCCGCCGTCAACGAGGGCCTGCGCAAGGCCAAGGACCTGGCCGCCGAACGCCTGGGCGGCATCACCCAGGGTATGGGGCTGCCGCCCGGCCTGGGGATCTGAGTCGATGTACGAAGGTCCCGTCCAGGACCTGATCGACGAGCTCGGGCGCCTGCCAGGGATCGGTCCCAAGAGCGCCCAGCGGCTGGCCTTCCACATCCTCAAGGTCGAACCGGCCGACGCCGAGCGCCTGGCCAGGGCCATCACCGAGGTCAAGGCCAGGGTCCATTTCTGCCGGGTCTGCTGGAACGTGGCCGAGGGCGACCTCTGCCGCATCTGCAGGGACTCCCGGCGCGACCCGAGCCTGGTCTGCGTGGTGGAGGAGCCCCGCGACCTGGTGGCGATCGAGCGGACCCAGGAGTTCCGCGGTCGCTACCACGTGCTCGGCGGGGCCATCAGCCCGATCGAGGGCGTCGGACCGGACGACCTCCGCATCCGCGAGCTGCTGTCCCGCCTGGAACCGGACGCGATCCGCGAGGTCATCCTGGCCACCAACCCCAACATCGAGGGCGAGGCCACCGCCATGTACCTGGCCCGCCTGCTCACCCCGCTCGGCGTCCGGGTCACCCGCATCGCCAGCGGCCTCCCGGTCGGCGGCGACCTCGAGTACGCCGACGAGATCACCCTCGGCCGCGCCTTCGCCGGCCGCCGCGAGATGCCCGTCTAGCGACCGCCGCGGTTCAGGTACCGGCGGCCGGCCTGTGGATGGGCAGCGGGGCGGCGGCGGGTTGGTAGGCTGGTCCCGCCCGCCCAAGCCCACCCGTGCAAGGAACGCCGATGCCCCTGGTCGTCCAGAAGTACGGCGGCACCTCGGTCGGGGACGCGTCCCGGATCCGGCGCGTCGCCGAGCGCGTGGTCGCCTCCCGCCTCGCCGGCAACGACGTCGTCGTCGTCGTGTCCGCCATGGGCGACAGCACCGACGACCTGATCGCCCTGGCCAGGCGGGTCTCGCCCGACCCGCCTCCGCGGGAGATGGACATGCTGCTCACCGCGGGCGAGCGCATCTCCATGTCGCTGCTGGCCATGGCCATCGCCGACCTGGGGGTGACGGCCAAGTCGTTCACCGGCTCACAGGCCGGCATCATCACCGACACCCTGCACGGCAAGGCGCGGATCCTCGACGTGCGCGCCGGGCGGATCAGCGACGCCCTGACCGAGGGCAATGTGGTGATCGTCGCCGGCTTCCAGGGCGTCTCGACCTCGAGGGACGTGACCACCCTTGGCCGGGGCGGCTCGGACACCACCGCGGTCGCCCTGGCCGCGGCGCTGGGGGCTGGCGTCTGCGAGATCTACACCGACGTGGACGGGGTCTACACCGCCGACCCGCGGGTCGTGCCGGCGGCCCGCAAGCTGCACGTGGTCTCGTATGAGGAGATGCTGGAGCTGTCGGCGTGCGGGGCCAAGGTGCTGATGCTGCGCTGCGTCGAGTACGCCCGCCGGACCGGCATGGTCCTGCACGTCCGCTCGAGCTTCACCGACGCGCCGGGGACCTGGGTACGCGAGGAGGACGAACGGATGGAGAAGGCGATCGTCTCCGGGGTGCCGCACGACACCTCGGAGGCCAAGGTGACCCTGGTCAGGGTGCCCGACAGGCCGGGCATCGCCGCCCGGGTGATGCGCGGCATCGCCGAGCACGGGGTGAACGTGGACATGATCGTCCAGAACGTCTCCCATGGCGGCACCACCGACATCTCGTTCACCGTGCCCAAGGCCGATCTGACCGGGGCCATGGCGGTCCTGGAGCGGCTGCGGGACGAGATCGGCGCGGCCGAGGTGGTGGCCGACTCCGACATCGCCAAGGTGTCGCTGATCGGTGCCGGCATGAAGTCCAGCCCCGGGGTGGCGGCGGCCATGTTCGAGGCCCTGGCCAACGCCGGGGTCAACATCGAGATGATCTCGACCTCGACCATCCGCATCTCCTGCGTGATCCGCTCCAGCGACGTCGGCGTTGCCGTGCGGGCCATCCACGACCGCTTCCACCTGTCGGAAGAGGCCGAGTTCCGCCACGAACACCCCGACGGTACCGCCGAGCTGCCGGTGGTCCGCTGATGGCCCGGGGAGGTCCCGGGCTCCCCACGGCGGTGATCGTGGGGGCGACCGGAGCGGTCGGGGAGGACCTGCGGCGGCTGGTGGCCGAGCGCGAGTTGCCGGTCGGCGAGGTCCGGCTGGTCGCCTCGGCCCGCTCGGCCGGGCGCCGGCTGGCCTTCCGGGGGGAGCAGGTCGAGGTCCGGCCGCTCGCCCCCGAGGCGTTCGATGGCGCCGACCTGGCGTTCTTCTCGGCCGGGGGTGGCGTATCGCGGGAGTGGGGGCCGGTGGCCGCCGAGCGCGGCGCGGTGGTGGTCGACAACTCGAGCGCCTGGCGCATGCACCCCCAGGTGCCCCTGGTCGACGCCGACGTCAACCCGGAGGACGCCGTCGGCCACCCGCTGGGGATCGTCGCCAACCCCAACTGCACCACCTTGGCCATGACCCCGGTGCTGGCCGTGCTCCGCGACCGGTTCGGGCTGGAGTCGATCACCCCGACCTCGTTCCAGGCCGCGGGCGGCTCCGGCCAGAAGGGCATGGACGAGCTGGTCGAGCAGGCGGCCAAGCTGGTGACGGACCGCGAGCTGCTCCGCCGCGGCGGCCGGCCCGCGGCACTGCCCGCCGGCCAGGTGTTCCCCCACCCGCTGGCCTTCAACGTCGTCCCCCAGTGCATGGGCTTCCAGGAGTCGGGCTACACCGTCGAGGAGCTGAAGCTGCGGGACGAGCCGCGCAAGATCCTGGGCCTGCCCGAGCTGGCCAGCCACCCGACCTGCGTGCGGGTTCCGGTGATGGTCGGCCACTCGCTGTCGGTGCGGGCCGTCTGCGAGCGGCCGGTCGACCAGGCCGTGTTCCGGGCCGGCTGCCAGGCCGCCAAGGGGGTGACCGTGCTGGACGACCCGGCGGCGGAGCTGTACCCGACGCCGCTGGAATGCGCCGGGACCGACGGGGTGTTCGTCGGCCGCATCCGTCCCGACCTGGCCGACCCCAGGGCGGTGCTGTTCTGGTCGGTGGCCGACAACCTGCGCAAGGGCGCCGCCCTGAACGCCGTCCAGATCGCCGAGGTGCTGCTGCGGGAATCGGTGGGCCAACGAGGCAGTTGAGGGTCTGGCCTCTCGCCGGCGGTCGCGTCGCCGTTGCCAAGCGCCTCGGGCTGGCCCTGTTCCACCCGCCGGCCGCCGTGGTCATGGCCGCCGTGGTCCGCCAGCGGCTGGGCCCGCGGGCTCAGTAGAACTCGGCCGTCCAGGGCCTCGGGCTGGCGAAGGCGGCCCGGAGCAGGTCGAGGGCGTCCGGGCCGAACCCGGTCAGCAGGCCGGCCCTGACCAGGTCGTCGGGCCCGGCGAAGCCGGTGAACAGGGGGGCAAGCCCGCGGATGTCAGCGGTCGCGGCAGGGGTCGAGGGAGCGGCCGGTTCGACCCGGCCCTGCCCGCCCGCGATCCCGAGCCGCCAGCTGCCGGTGTTCCCCGGGCAGAGCGGGTCGTCGACCCGGAAGTCGACCTGGCCGGTCACGCCGGTCGGCCATGGGCGGAGCTGGAAGGCGGCGACCAGGTCGACCACGCGCAGCATCCAGTGCCAGCGGTCGGCCAGCCTGGCGAAGCGGTCGCGCAGGGCGAACAAGGCCGCCGGGTCGGGGTCGGGCCCGCTCCACGACAGCATCCCGTTCATGGAGGCGTAGCCGGCGAACAGCGCGAACAGGGCTGCGTCGGCGCCCGGCAGGCAGCCCCAGTCGGCGATCTCCACGCGGGTCTGGAAGGGTGCCGGGTCCGGCCTGAACTCGAGGTTGGCCACGGCCCAGCCGGCCGGTCCCTCCGGGCCGTCGAGCACGAAGGCGGCCGTGGTCTTGTCCTTGCTGCGCCGGGCCAGCTGCCGCCAGAACCGCTCGCCGCGGTCGAGGGCGCCGTGGCGGGAGGGGGCGACCAGCCGGTAGACGGCGGCCAGTTCGGACGGGTCGTCGAGGGACACCGGCCTGGCCCGGTACGGGATGGTGCGCTTGGGCAGGTGCTCGGCGCTCGCCTCGTACATGGTCCAGCTCCCGGCGAGCTCGAAGCCGGCCCCGCGGTAGAACGCGAAGGTGCTCGGCGTCAGCGTGGCCAACGGCACGCCGTCGGAGTGCAGCTCCGCCAGCAGGCCTGCCATCAGCCGGCCGCCGTGCCCGGCCCCGCGGTGCTGCGGCGGGGTGGCCAGCTGCAGCACCTGCGCCGACGGCACGGCCCGGCCCAGCCACCACTGGGCCTGCCGGTCCAGGCGGAGCAGGCTGGTGATCTCGCCATCGATCTCCAGCACCCTGAACTCCTCGGGGCTGGTCCGCTCCATGTACTCGTCGACCTTCGCCCCGACCATCAGCCCGAGCACCATCAGCCGCGCGATCGCCTCGTGCTCTGAGGCGTCGATCCGGCGGTATCCCGTCCCGGCTGGGCCGTTGTCAGTAATAGTCGGGACTCCAGGGCTTGGGGCCGGCGTGCATGGCCTGGAGGAACTCGACGCCGGCCTGGTCCAGGCCGCGCACGACGCCCAGCTCGGCCAGGTCGCGGGGGTCGTGGTAGCCGGCGAACAGGGCGGCCAGCCCGGCGGCGCTGGTGGCCAGGTCGGCGTCGTCCCCGACCCGGACCGCCTTGCCCTCCCCGCCGTCGACCTCGATCGTCCAGGTACCGTCGACCCACGGGCAGGCGTCGTCGCTGACCCCGATGGTGATGCGGCCGCGCAGGCCCGAGGGGTAGCCGCGGGCCGCGAACGCGCCCGGGACGTCGACCACCCTGGCCATCCAGCGGTACTGGCGCAGCTGGCGGAGGTCCTGCTCGCGCAGCAGCAGGGCCAGCGGCTCCGGGTCGGGCCCCTTCCAGAGCACGTTGGCCTCCAGCGACGAGAAGCCCCCGGCCAGGGTCAGCAGCGACCGCCAGCCGGCCTCGCTGGCCGCCCCCCAGTCGACCACCTGGACGCCCGTGCGGACGTCGCCGGCCGAGACGTCGGTGCTGACGGCCAGGATCGCCCAGCCGTCGGGACCGTCAGGACCGTCGATCAGGAAGACCTGGGGCGGGCCGCCGCCCCGGTCGCCGAGCAGGAAATGGCGCCACCAGTCGGCGTCCCGGTCGACCTGACCGTGGCGGCCCCTGGCGACCAGGGCGAAGCGTTCCTGCAGGGGGGCCGGGTCGTCGGCCGGGATCGGCAGCGCCCGGAACCCGTCCGGCCAGCTCACCGGCAGGTGCCTGGCCGCCGCCTGGTACAGCGTCCACGTGCCGGCGTACTCGTAGCCGGACCGCCGGTACAGGTGCACGGCCGCCGGGAACAGCGTGGAGATGGCGGCGCCGCGCTCGTGGACCTCGGCCAGGTAGGCCCGCAGCAGTTCGGTGGCCACCCCACGGCCGCGGTGCTCGGCCCCGACCGAGAGGCCGGACACCTGGCCTGCCGGCACCGGCCGGCCGCCCCAGAACACCGGCTGGCTGCGGGCCAGCAGCAGGCCCAGCCTGGTCCCGTCCTCCTCGAGGACCCGCAGCTCCTCCAACCGGGTGCGGGCCATCGAGCGGTCGATGCTGGTGCTCGCGGTCGAGTCGCCGAACGCCCGTGCGTCCTGGACCACCAAGGCGCGGTGCTCCTCCGCCCGTGCCATCCGATACCTACGCGTCACCCTGGCAGCCCTCCTCCACTTCGGCAAGACCCTATCAATGTCGGCGGACAGGGCGAGCAGGAATCCGTTACGGCCGTAGAACGGCCAGGAAACCTCCCGGCAACAACGCTGCTGTACCTACTGAGCGTGCCGGTTCGACTCCGACGCAGAAAGGGGTACCGCCTTGGATTCCGGCGATACCGCATTTGTCCTCATGTCCGCCGCCCTGGTGATGTTCATGATCCCAGGCCTCGCCCTGTTCTACGGCGGGATGGTCAGGGCCAAGAACGTCCTGGCCACCGTCATGCAGAGCTTCTTCACCATCGGCCTCGTCTCGGTGCTGTGGGTGCTGGCCGCCTACTCGCTGGCGTTCGGCCCCGACAAGGGAGGTCTGATCGGCGGCCTGGACTACCTCGGCTTTGCCGGGGTCGGTCAGCAGCCCAACCCCGACCTGTCCCCCACCATCCCCCATATCGCCTATGCCGTCTTCCAGCTGTTCTTCGCCGCCATCACCCCGGCCCTGATCACCGGCGCCTTCGCCGAACGCATCAAGTTCTCAGCCTTCGCCCTGTTCACCACCCTCTGGCTGTTCCTGGTGTACGCGCCGCTGGCCCACTGGGTGTGGGCGCCCGGCGGCTGGCTGCGTGAGCTCGGCGCGCTCGACTTCGCCGGCGGAACGGTCGTGCACATGAACTCGGGCTTCGCCGCCCTGGCCGCCGCCATCGTCATCGGTAAGCGGCGCGGGTTCCTCAAGGAAGCGATCGTCCCCCACAACCTGACCCTGACCATCCTCGGCGCCGGCATCCTGTGGTTCGGCTGGTTCGGCTTCAACGCCGGCAGCGCGCTGGCCGCCAACGGCCTCGCCGCCACCGCCTTCATCGCCACCAACACCGCCACCGGCGCGGCCGTGCTCGGCTGGTGCCTGACCGACTACATGCGCCGGCGCAAGACCACCACCCTCGGCGCGGCCTCCGGTGCGGTCGCCGGGCTGGTCGCCATCACTCCGGCCGCCGGTTTCGTCGGCCCGATGGGGGCGATGGCCATCGGCCTGGCCGCCGGGATCGTCTGCGCGCTGGCCGTCAGCCTCAAGTTCAAGGCCGGTTACGACGACGCGCTCGACGTGGTCGGCGTCCACGCGGTCGGCGGCATGCTCGGCGCCCTGCTGATCGGCATATTCGCCAGCACCGGGTTCAACGAGCTCGGTGCCGACGGTCTGCTGGCCGGCGGTGGGCTCGCCCTGCTCGGCAAGCAGGCGGTCGCCGTCGCGGCCACCCTGGCGTTCTCCTTCAGCCTCAGCTTCGCGCTGCTCAAGGTCGTCGACCTCGTGGTCGGCCTGCGGGTCACCGAGGAGGAGGAGCGGGCCGGGCTGGACATCAGCCAGCACGAGGAGGTCGGCTACGCCTTCGCGGAGGGCGGCGGGGGCATGGCCCCGGTCCCGGCCGGGCACGCTCCTGCCGAGCGCGCTCCCGCAACCGTCCGCGTGCCTCAAGGAGATCTGGGCTGATGAAGCTGGTCGTCGCGGTCATCAAACCGTTCAAGCTGGATGAGGTGAAGGCGTCGCTGGAGGGCGTCGGCGTCCAGGGCCTGACCGTCACCGACGCCCGCGGCTTCGGCCGCCAGCGGGGCCACACCGAGGTCTACCGTGGCGCCGAGTATCAGGTCGAGCTGCTTCCCAAGACCCGTATCGAGGTCCTGGCCGACGACGACGCGGTCGAGGACATCGTCAAGGCGATCGTCGACGGTGCCCGCACCGGCTCGATCGGCGACGGTAAGGTCTGGGTGCTGAGCGTCGAGCAGACGCTGCGCATCCGCACCGGCGAGATGGGAGGGGATGCGCTCTGATCACGCCCCCGGGCTGACCGGGGGCGGGGGTTCCGGGGGCCTCACGCTTCGGCCCCCGGCGCGAGAGGAGGGTTCCGTGGACCTGGCCGGGGTGCGGACGGCCGCGGAGCTGACCCTGACCGACGGCGGTCGCCCGGCCCGGCGCCGGGCGGCCGCCCTCGACAACGCCCTTGCCGAGCTGGTCGACACCGTGCCCCTGCCCAGCAGCACCCTGGCGGTGCTGGCCGTTGGCGGCTACGGGCGGGGCGAGGTGTCGCCCCACTCCGACGTCGACCTGCTGCTGCTGGTCGACGACAAGCGGCGGCCAGGCCCCGAGGCGCTGCGCGGGCTGCTCTACCCGCTGTGGGACGCCGGCTTCCAGGTCGGGCACGCCGTCTGCTCGCCCAAGGAGGCGATCGAGCGGGCCAAGGGCGACCTGGAAGCGGCCACCTCACTGCTGGAGGCGAGGCTGGTGGCCGGGCCGGTCGGGCTGATGGACGAGATCACCGGCCGGCGGCGGCGCTGGCTGGAGCGGGACGGGCGCCGCCTGGCCCGGCGGCTGCTGGAGGTGACCGCCGAGCGGCACCTGCGGGTCGAGCGGGCCGGCTGGGTGCTCGCGCCCGACCTCAAGCAGGACGTCGGTGGGCTGCGCGACCTGCACGCGGTCGGCTGGCTGGCCGCGGTCGCCGGCTGGCCTCGCCCGGCCGGCCGGCCCGAGCTGGTGCGGGCCGGGGAGCTGCTGCTGGCCGTCCGCGAAGCGTTGCACGGCCAGTCGCGACGCAAGACCGACCGGGTCAGGGCCGACCTCCAGCCGGCGGTGGCCAAGGCCCTCGGGCTGGACGGCGAGGACGGCACCGACCAGCTGATGGCGGCCGTTCACACCGCCGCCCGCACCATCGAGTACCTGGCCGCGGTCGAGACCCGGGCGCTGGCCGAGCGCCTGCTGGGAGGCCCGCGCCGCTCCGGTCTGGTCCGCCGGCTCGAGCCGGGCGGCATCCGCCTGGAGGACGGCCTGCTGGTCGCCGACCCGACCCAGGCGACCACCTCCGGTGGCCCCGGCACGGTCGTGCGCGACCCGGAGGCCGAGGTGCTGCTGGCCATGCGGCTGCTGGCGGCAAGGGCACGCACCGGACGGCAGATCGCCCGCCCGACCCTGACCTGGCTGGAAGGCGCGTTCGACCGGACGCCGGTGGAGACCTGGTCCGAACCGGTCCGGGCCGCCTTGTTGACGATCCTGCGCGGGCCGGAGGCGGTCGGAGCCTGCGAGCTGCTCGACCACGTCGGGGCATGGCCGGTACTGCTCCCGGAGTGGGCGTCGGTGCGGGGCCGGGTCCAGCACGACCCCTGGCACCGCTACACCGTGGACGGGCATGCCTTCGCCGCCGTGGCCGAGGTGACCCGGCTGCTGGACCAGGACGAGCGGGCCGCGCGAACCGCGGAGGCCGCCGGCGACCTCGACGCGCTGTACCTGGCCGCGCTGCTGCACGACATCGGCAAGGGGTCGGGGCCCAACCACAGCGTCGCCGGGGAGCTGCTGGCCCGCCGGGCCCTGCAACGCATGGGCCTTGGGGCCGACGAGGTCGAGGAGGTGGCGGTGCTCGTCCGCCAGCACCTGCTGCTGGTCGAGACCGCGACCCGGCGCGACCTCGACGACCCCACCGTGGTCGAGGGCGTGGCCGTGGCCATCGGGTCGCCGCGCCGCCTGCGCCTGCTGCACCTGCTCACGGTCGCCGACGGGCTGGCCACCGGGCAGGCCGCCTGGAACGACTGGAAGGGGACGCTGGTCGCCGACCTGGCCGCGCGGGTCCTGCACGTGCTGGAGCGGGGGGCGCCGCCCGAGCCGGGAGACCCGGAGGCGCTGGCCAGGCGGATCGAGTCGGCTCGTCCGGCGCTTGCCGGCCAGGCCGCCCGCCTGCTCGCCACCCTGCCCGACTCCTATCCGTCCGCGATGGACGCCGACGAGCTGGCCGACGAGCTGGAGCTGCTCGCCGACCCCCCCGGCCCAGGCGGGGTCCGCTACCGGCTCGACCCTTCCGGCGACGGGCACGGGCTGGTCACCGTCTGCGCGGCCGACCGGCCGGGGACGCTGGCCCGTACCACCGGCGTGCTGGCCCTGCATCGGGTGTCGGTGCTCCGCGCCCATGCCTGGTCGACCAGCGGAGGCCTGGCCCTGGAGCGTTTCGCGGTCCAGGCGCCGGCGACCCTGCGCTGGGAGCGTCTCGGGGCCGACCTCGACGCGGCCTGGTCAGGTCGGCTCGCGGTCGATGCCCGCCTGGAGCGCAAGGCCCGCGCCTACCGTCCGCCCTCGCCGGTCGAGCCCGACGTTCGGGTGCTGCCCGACGAGTCCGCCCACTCGACCGTCGTCGAGGTCAGGGCCGGGGACGCCCTCGGCCTGCTCCACGCCATCGCCGCCGCCCTCGGCGACCTCGACCTCGACGTCCGCGTGGCCAAGATCGACACCCTGGGCGACCGGGTCGTCGACACCTTCTACGTCCGCTCCCCCTGGGGCGCCAAGCTCAGCGACGACCAGGCCGCCGAGCTCACCCTGGCCATCCGCCACCGCACCACCCGTCTCCTCGGTGGCTGACTGCTAGGCTCGGTCCCGGTCGGGTCCGTCGGCCGTCGAGGCGCTGAACTTCAACCTCACCTGGCTCCTCTACGGGATCGTGGCCGCCTTCCTGGCCATCTTGCTGATCGGCATCCCGATCCTGATCGCCCTCGGCATCGCCTACGTCATCCTGGTGATCATCGCCTCGATCCAGGCCAACAACGGCCAGCTCTACCGCTACCCGCTGACCGTCCGGTTCGTGAAGTAGCCTTCTGGTCTAGGCCGCCGGGCAATCGCAGGGCATGGTGTGGCATCGGGGGCAGTTCCCGGCGTAGCGGCCGACCGCCTTGCCCAGGTCGACCCCGACCAGGTTGGCCACGCTGGCCAGCCAGGCAAGCGCGTCCCCGAGCTCATGCTCCAGGGCGGCCGGGTCGTTGCCCCGCAACGCCTTGGCCACCTCCCCGACCTCTTCGACCCACCACCGGAAGGTCCCGTCGACCCCACGGGCACGGTCCCGCGCCCCGTACAGCGCCTCGATCCGCTCCTGCAGCTCGGCCAGCTCCACCATCGCCCTCCCAGACGCCACGGTTCTCCCCTGCTTAGCACACAAGGGCTTGGACGGTCCCATCCAAGGCAACGCCGTGGCCTCGTGCGCCGGGTGCCGTCGAGGCCAACAGGCCCTTGACCGTTGACCGCTGCTGTGGGTCGATGTACGACGCCGCAGAAGCACCGGTTCGCTGATGAGACCGCCACATCTACCTGGAGCTTCGCCACGGAGCCCGGCGGGTCGTCCTCGTCGGTGAGGCCCAGGC
>DASYSE010000102.1:0-79831 GCA_036003705.1 Actinomycetes bacterium
CGGGGGGTGAAGGCCTTCAGCAACCCAGCTGCCCCCGGCCGCGGGTTGGGGCGGGGGCGTCGTCGCTGATCACGTCGAGCACCACCTAATTCTGGCCCCGGCCGCGGGTTGGGACGGGGGCGTCGTCGCTGATCACGTCGAGCACCACCTAATTCTGGCCCCGGCCGCGGGTTGGGACGGGGGCGTCGTCGCTGATCAGGTCGAGCACCACCTAATTCTGGCCCCGGCCGCGGATCGGGATGGGGACATAGTCGACGATGTCGGCGAGCACGTCGGCGGCGGTCCGGCCGATCATCTGGGCCTCGGGGGCGGTGATCAGCCGGTGGGCCAGCACCGGGTTGACCAGCTCCTTGACGTCGTCGGGGACGACATAGTCGCGACCCGACACGGCGGCGGCGGCCCTGGTGGCCCGCAGCAGGGCGAGGGCGGCTCTCGGGCTGGCCCCCAGGGCCAGGTCGGCGTGGTCGCGGGTCGCCCTGACCAGGTCGACGATGTAGCGCTTGAGGGTGTCGGCGACGTGCACCGTCTTGCAGTCCTCGATCATCTCGGCGACGGTCGGCGCGTCGGCCACCGGCTGCAGGTCGTTGAGCGGGGCGATGGTCCTGCCGTGGGTCTCGAGGATCTCGATCTCGGCCTGCCTGGTCGGGTAGCCGATGTTCAGCTCGAGCATGAACCGGTCGCGCTGGGCCTCGGGCAGGGGATAGGTGCCCTCGTGCTCGATCGGGTTCTGGGTGGCGACCACCAGGAACGGCACCCCGAGCTGGTAGGTGATCCCGTCCACGGTGACCTGGCGTTCCTCCATGGACTCGAGCAGGGCGGCCTGGGTCTTGGGCGAGGCCCGGTTGATCTCGTCGCCGAGCACGATGTTGGCGAAGATCGCGCCCGGCTTGAACTCGAAGTCGCCCCGCTCCTGGTTGAAGACGCTGACCCCGGTGATGTCGGAGGGCAGCAGGTCGGGGGTGAACTGGATGCGGCGGGCCGAGCAGTCGATGGAGCGGGCGAGTGCCTTGGCCAGCATCGTCTTGCCGACGCCGGGGACGTCCTCGATCAGCAGATGCCCCTCGGCCAGCAGGGCGATGAGCGCGAGGCGGACCACCTCGGTCTTGCCCTCGATGACCCGCTCGATGTTGGCCCGGATCTTGTCGTACGAGGCGGCGACTTGGTCCATGCCGCCCGTGTCGGGGCGCGTCGTGGCCACCCGCGCGGGCTCCTTTCCTGGGGCGCTCGGCACATCGATTGTAGGCTCGACTGGGACAGAAGACGTGAGAAGGTTGCGATTCGGTTCTATCCTTCGCCCGTGCCAACCGCCACCGAGACCAGAGCCAGGCTGCTCGCCGCGGCCAGGCAGGCCTTCGCCGACCTGGGCTACGGTCGCGCCCGGGTCGAGGACATCGTGGCCAGGGCCGGGGTCGGCCACGGCACCTTCTACGCCTACTTCAAGAACAAGCGGGCCGCCCTGGCCGCCCTCGTCCACGAGAACGCGGCCACCCTGGTCGAGCTGGCCGGCCAGCCGTGGCGCCCCGGCGACGTCAGGGCCAGCCTGGTCGAGGTGCTGGGCGGCCTCTCAGACCTCTACGACCGCGACGCCGACCTGATCGCCCTCTGGACCGAGGCGTCGATCCAGGACCCGGAGCTCGGCCAGGTGCTCGACGAGGTCCGCCGCCAGTTCGTGGCCCGCATCGCCCGCAACATCGAGCGGGCAGCCGCCCAGGGCGTGACCCGCCCGGTCGACCCCCTGACCGCCGCCACCGCCCTGGCCGCCATGGCCGAGCAGACCATGTTCCTGCGCGCCGTCCGCAAGGATCCCCTGGACCGCGACCTCACCGTCGAGACCCTGGCCGACCTCTGGCTGCACGCCCTGTACCGCTAGCGCGCCGGCGGCGCGGCAGCAGCCAGGCCGGCAGGCCGGCTCCGGCGGCGCGACCGATCCGCCGCGGGGAGCCGGGCTCGGCGGCGGATCGGTCCCCCGAGGTGTGGCCGCGGGCGGCGGCGTCGATCCAGCGATGGCGCTCGCGCACGCGGCCGACGGTTGCGGCCGCCGAGCCTTGAGGTTGCCGGTCGCTGCCATGCCCCCCCCGGGGTACGGTGTCGGGACCAACGTACTGCAGTCGGAGGCAACGGTGGACGAGCTTCGCGAGCGGGGGCGGAAGGTGGCCCGCTGCGGGGCGACCGACGTCTGGGTATGGCAGGGGGACATCACCACCGCGGACGTGGACGCGGTCGTCAACGCGGCCAACAACGAGGGCTGGCTCGGCTCCGGCGTCGCCGGAGCCATCCGGCGGGCGGCCGGCGAGCAGGTCGAGGCCGAGGCGGTGGCGCAGGCGCCCTGGCCGGTCGGGGACGCGGTGCGGACCGGACCCGGCCGGCTCGGCGAGCGGGGGGTCAAGGCGATCCTGCACGCCGCCGCCATGGCGCCCGGCCGGCCGGCCAGCGTCGAGGCGGTCGGCGGCGCCACCGCCGCCGCCCTGCGCCTGGCCGCCGCCGAGGATCTGGCCAGCGTCGCCCTGCCCGCCCTCGGCACCGGGGTCGGCGGTGTCGGCATGGAGGCGGCGGCCGCGGCCATGGGCGCGGCCGTGCGGGCGCACGCCGCCGCGCCCACCTCGGTCCGCACCGTCGTGTTCGCGCTCTACGATCAATCGGCGGTGGAGCGGTTCGGCGGGGCCCTGGAGCGGGAGCTGGGGCGCGACCATGGGGGTTGAGGTGGAGCGGGCGGAGGCAGGGGTCGCCGGCGACCACCTGGCCGCCGGCGGCCTGCTGGAGCGGATCGTCGCCTGGGCCGGCCAGGTGGTCGGCACCCCCAACGGCTACCTCTGCCTGATCGAGCCCGAGACGGGGGAGATGGTCCTGCGGGTCGGCACCGGGGCCTACAACGGACTGGTCGGGCTGCGCATGCTGAAGGGGGAGGGGCTGTCGGGCAGGGTCTGGGAGACCGGCGCCCCGCTGGCCATCCCCGACTACAGCCGCTGGGAGGGGCGGGTGCGCCAGGCCGCCGGCTCTGACTTCCGGGCGGTGCTCGGGGTGCCCCTGGTGGCCAGCGAGACGGTCACCGGCGTGATCGGCCTCAGCTTCTCCCAGCCCGGCCGGACCTTCAGCGAGAGCGAGGTCGACCAGGTCAGCCGGTTCGCCGAGGTGGCCTCGATCGCGCTCGACAACGCCCGCCTGTACGCCGCCGCCCAGCAGGAGCTGGCCGAGCGCACGCGGGCCGAGGAGCAGCTGCGGGCGGCCGAGCGCCGCTACCGGACGCTGGTCGAGGAGATCCCCGCGATCGTCTACAGCGAGGAGTTCGAGCTCGGGGGCTCCCGCCAGTACGTCAACCGCCAGGTCGAGGTGCTGTTCGGCTTCACCATCGAGGAGTCCAGCCAGAAGAACTTCTGGAAGACCTCCCTCCACCCCGACGACCTGGAGCGGGTCCTGGCCGAGGAGGCGCGCTGCGAGCAGACCGGTGAGCCGTTCCGTATGGAGTACCGCTGCTTCACCAAGACCGGCGAGGTCAGGTGGCTCCGCGATCAGTGTGTGATCGTGCGCGACGACGCCGGCAAGCCGCTGTTCTGGCAGGGCGTGGCCGTCGACATCACCGACACCAAGCGGGCTCTGGAGCGCGAGCGCGAGGTCGCCCGGCGGCTGCGGGCCCTCGACCAGATGAAGAACACCTTCCTCGACGCCGTCTCCCATGAGCTGCGCACGCCCCTGGCCGCGATCGTCGGCATCGGCCTCACCCTCCAGCACAAGGCCGACAGCCTGGCCGAAGGCGACCGCACCGACCTGTACACCCGGCTGGTGGCCAACGCCCGCAAGCTCGACCGGCTGCTCAACGACCTGCTCGACCTGGACCGGCTGACCCACGGGATCGTCGCCCCAAAGCGCCGCCCGACCGACGTCGCCGCCCTGGTCGCCCGGATCGCCGACGATTGGGGCCTGCTCAGCGGCCGCCGGCCCCAGGTGGTCGCGGAGTCCCTCACCGTCTGCCTCGACCCGGGCAAGGTCGAGCGGATCATCGAGAACCTGCTGGCCAACGCGGCCAGGCACACCCCGCCGGACACGCCCGTCTGGGTCAGGGTGCAGCGCCCGGCCGGCGGGGACGGGGTGCTGCTGGCGGTCGAGGACGCCGGCGCCGGCGTCCCGGCCGAGCTGCGCGACACGGTGTTCGAGCCGTTCCGGCAGGGCCCGGGCACCCCCACCCACGCCCCAGGGGTCGGCATCGGGCTGACCCTGGTCGCCCGCTTCGCCGAGCTGCACGGCGGCCGGGCCTGGGTCGAGGAGCGGCCGGGCGGCGGCTCCTCGTTCCGGGTGCTGATCCCCGACGCGCCCCAGGAAGGCTGACCTCCACCGTTATACTGCTGAGCGGCCCCACACATCGCCACGGGAGGGCATGGTGGAGCGAGCGCTCGTCCTCAACGCGTCCTACCAGCCGATCTGCGTGGTCCCGGTACGCCGGGCGGTCGTGCTGGTGCTCAAGGAGAAGGCCGACGTGCTGGTACCGGGAAGCGGCCTGGTCCGCGGCGCCACCCTCAAGGTCCAGGCGCCCAGCGTCATCCGGCTCCGGTACTTTGTGAAGGTGCCCTTCCGAGCCCGGGCCGGGCTCTCCCGTCGAGCGGTGTTCGTACGCGATGACCACACCTGCCAGTACTGCGGCCAGCGAGCCGAGAACGTCGACCATGTCGTGCCCCGCTCGCGGGGCGGCCTGCACGTCTGGGAGAACGTGGTCGCCGCCTGCCGCCGCTGCAACAGCCAGAAGGAGGACCGCCTGCCCCACGAGGCGGGCTTCCGCCTTCGGCGAGAGCCACGGGCGCCCAAGGAGACGCTTTGGATCGTGATCGCCGTCGGCCGCATCGAACCTGGCTGGGAGCCGTTTCTGAGCCTGGAGGCCGACGCCGTCCCCGCCTGACGCTCCGCCGCCCCGACCGCGGCCTCCCCGGCCCAGGTGGAGGCCCCGAGCAAGCCCGTTCAGGCAGGCATCCCCGTCGCCCGACCCGTGCCTGGCTGACCGCCTTCGCCTCCCGGCTCGCCCCCTGGGCGCTGCCACTGCTCGCCGGGGCGGTCGGGGCCCTGCTGGCGGTCACCTTTCTGGCCCGCCAGGAGGTCACGGTCGGCCCAGCCAGCCTGCGGCTGTCCGCCGGGCCGGCCCTGACCGGGACCAGCCGGCTGGCCGCGCCCCCGTTCGGATCGGTCTCGGCCCGCACCCACCGCGGCCCGCTGGCCTTCAGGGCCACCATCGACGACATCGACGTGCGCCGCCTCGGCCGGCTGCTGGAGGGCAGCCCCGGTCCCGACCCCGGCGGCCCCCGGCTGGTCGAGCTGGAGGCCACCCTCGGCACGCTGGAGCGGCAGGCCCGGCGGGCGGCCATCGGATTCGTCCTCCAGATCGCCGGCCTCGGCCTCGCCGGCGGGCTGGCCGCGGTGGTGGTGTTCCCAAGGCGGACACGGCGGCGGCTGGTGCGCTGCGGGATCGGCGGCGTCCTGACCACCGTGCTGCTGCTCGGGCCGGCCCTGCTCACCTACGACGTCGGCGCCTTCCGCGAGCCACACTACGAGGGCGCCCTCGAATACGCTCCCGCCCTGATCGGCGACGTCCGGACCGGCCTCGACCGGCTGCGCACCCTGCGCGAGGAGATGGTGCTGATCGGGCGGAACCTTGACCGCGCCTACGCCGCCCTTGCCGACCCCGTCGGCGATCTCGACAGCAACGGCGCCGTCCGGGTCCTGCACGTCTCCGACATGCACCTGAACCCGGCCGGGTTCGACCTGGCCGAGCGGCTGGCCGACCAGTTCGACGTGGCCGCGGTGGTCGACACGGGCGACATGGGCACCTGGGGGCTGCCGAGGGAGCCGCAGATCGCCGCCAACATCTCCCGCTTCCAGGTCCCCTACCTGTTCGTCAAGGGCAACCACGACGACGCCGACATGGTCAACGCCGTGGCCGCCAACAAGAACGCCCGCGTGCTGGATGGCACGGGGGTCGAGGTCAAGGGGATCCGGTTCTTCGGGGTCGCCGACCCGACCTTCACCCCGGGCAAGGGCGGGCAGGTGGAGCAGTTCGAACAGCTCAAGGTCCAGCGGAGCGTCGCCGTGGCCGACGCCATCGAACGCCAGGCCCTCCGACCGCACGTGTTGCTGGTCCACGACGGGCGGCTGGCCGCCTACGCCCGCGGCCACGTGGCCACCGTGCTCGAGGGCCACCTGCACCGCTTCGGCACCGAGGTGGTCAACGGCACCCGGACCCTGATCACCGGGACAACCGGCGCGGGCGGCCCCGACAACTTCCGGGCCGAGGATCCGCCTCCCTCCGACGCCCAGGTCCTCTACTTCGACGCCGAGACGCACCGGCCGGTCGCGGTGGACCGCATCACCGTCCACCTCCCCGAGTCGTCCTTCTCGGTCGAGCGCCTGCTGCTGCCCGAGGGCGATACCCCATTCGTGCCCGACCCGGTGAAGGTCCCGCCGGAGCTGCGGCAGGAGCCCGGCGCCCTGAACGGGTAGCCCGCGGGGTGGAGTGGAGTGGAGGGACGGCCTTCGTCCCTCGTGTCCGGCTTCGACGAGGCTGATCCCTATTTTCCCTGCTCAATGGCCCCTCTCCGTGGCTGTAGATGCATTGACGGTGGGTAGAGGGTGGAGTAAAGTGGCGCCAAGTGGAGGGGCACGGGGAGGGAGTGGCGGTGTTCATCGGCACCTACGACCACTCCCTGGATCCAAAGGGCCGGGTGATCCTCCCGCGCAGATTCCGCGACGAGCTGGGGCAGGACATGGTCATCACCAAAGGTGTCGGCAAGGAGCGCTGCCTCTATGTCTTCCCGCAGGCCGAGTTCGAGGCCTTCGCGGCCAAGCTCCACAGCCAGCCCCTGACGGCCCGCTCGACCCGTGACTTCGCCCGCATGTTCGTCGCCGGGGCCAGCCCCGAGAGCGCCGACTCCCAGGGCCGGGTCGTGATCCCGCAGCCCCTCCGCGAGTTCGCCGGCCTCACCAAGGACGTGGTCCTGCTCGGCCAGATCCGGCGGGTCGAGATCTGGGACAAGGCGGAGTGGGAGCGCTACCGGGCGGTCGCCGAGGCCGCCTACGCCGACGAGACCAACGCCGCCCACCTTGCCGAGCTGGGGATCTGATGGTGTTGACGGCGCCAGCGCACCAGCCGGTCATGCTCGACCGGGTTGCCGAGCTGCTCCGGCCCCGTTCCGGGGGGGTCTACCTCGACGCCACCCTCGGCCTCGGCGGCCACGCCGAGCGGCTGCTGGAGGCCAGCGCCCCCGACGGCCGGGTCATCGGGCTGGACCGGGACCCGGCCGCGCTGGCCCTTGCCCGTCAGCGCCTCGCCTGGGCGGGGGACCGGCTGACGGCCGTCGCCGCCTCCTTCGCCGACCTGGCCGAGGTGGCCGACCGCCTTGGGCTGGCCGCCGCCGACGGGGTCGTCTACGACCTCGGGGTGTCGTCGCTGCAGCTGGACGAGCCGGACCGCGGCTTCAGCTACCGGGCCGACGCCCCGCTGGACATGCGCATGGACCCCACCACCGGGATCACCGCGGCCGAGGTGCTCGCCACCTACCCGCGGGCCGAGCTCGCCCGCGTCCTGCGCGAGTACGGCGAGGAGCGGTTCGCGGGCCGCATCGCCCGCTTCGTCGACGAGGCACGCCGCCGTGCCCCCATCACCACCACCGGCCAGCTCGTCGAGCTGGTCAAGGCGGCTGTGCCCGCAGCCGCCCGGCGGACCGGTCCCCACCCGGCCCGCCGGGCCTTCCAGGCCCTGCGCATCGAGGTCAACCACGAGCTGGACGCACTGGAGGCCTCCCTGCCGCAGGCCGTCGAGCTGCTCGCCCCCGGCGGGCGGCTGGTCGTGCTCGCCTACCACTCCCTCGAGGACCGCATCGTCAAGCGTGCCCTGGCCGACGCCGGCGGCCGCCCGGTCGAGGGGCCCCCACGCCTTCCCGTCGACCTTCCCGCCGCCAGGCCGGCCAGCGTGGCCATCCTGACCCGCCGGCCCGAGACCCCGACGCCGGCCGAGGTGGCGGCCAACCCGAGGGCCGAGAGCGCCAAGCTGCGCGCGGCCGAGAAGCTGCAGCCAAGCACCGAAGCCCGAGGGGGGCAGCCATGAGCACAGCCACCGGTCCCGCGCGCTCGGCTCCACGCCAGGCGCTCCGCCCCCAGCTCCCGAGGCTGCGTGCCGTCGCCCCGATCAGCCGGGTCCCGCGGCTCCCGTTCCTGCTCCTCACCCTCGGCTTGATCGTCGCCGGCGTGTTCGGCCTGGTCGCGCTCAACGTCAGCGTCAACCAGCAGTCGTTCCAGATCAGCGAACTGCAGAAGGACAACCGGCTGGCCGAGGCCCGCTGGACCGCCCTGCAGGCCGACGTCGACCGGCTCAAGGCGCCCGCGCGCATCGCCAAGGCGGGCAAGGCCGCCCGGCTGGTCCCCGCCGGCCGGCCGCGGGTGGTCGCCTGGCCCGGCTCGACGTCGCGTGGCCGAGATGTGGCCTCCCCGGGGGCGGCGACTTCCCCCGCTGCCCCCGGGGCCGGCCTCGCCAGAGGCGACGACTCCGGCTGGACCGCCGGCGACCCGTTCCCGCTCAAGCGCTACCTGGCCGAACCCTAGTCCGCCGGTCCGACGGGGGATCCGGGGAACCCCGAAGGGTGCCCCGGTGAACCGAGAGGGGGGAAGCACATGCCGCAGCGCGGACGGAAGCGGCCGCCGCCACGCCGTCGGCCGCCGCCGCGGCCGCGGCGGCGGCGCCGGGTCAACGGCCGCCGCCGGCTGCTCGCCCTGCTGATCCTGAGCGTGCTCGCCTTCACGGCCATCTCCGGCCGGCTGATCGTGCTCCAGGTGCTGGACGCGGGCTCGCTCGACCAGGCGGCGGCCAGGCAGCGGACCACCGTCATCAAGCTCCCCGCCACCCGCGGACGCATCTTCGACCGCAACCTGGACGACCTGGCCCTCTCCGTCCCGGCAAGGGCCATCTACGCCGAGCCCCGCTTCATCCGTGACAAGCGGCGCACCGCCGGCGAGCTGGCCAGGGTCCTTGGGATGTCACGGGCCGACATCGCCAGGCGGCTCGCCTCCGGCAGCTGGGTGTACGTCGCCAGGCGGGTCCCCAAGGCCAGGGGCGACGTCGTCCAGCGGATGAAGCTGCCGGGCATCGGCGTGATGGTCGACGTCGCCCGCCGCTACCCCTCCGGCAGCGTGGCCGCCCAGGTGCTGGGCTTCGTCGACGTCGAAGGCCGCGGCCAGGCAGGGATCGAGCAGCAGTACGACGGCCTGCTGCGCGGGCACCCGGGCAGGATCCAGCTCGAACGGGACCCGAAGGGCCGGGCCATCCCCCAGGGCCACCGCTCCCTCGAGCCTGCCGAGCCCGGCACCGACCTGGTCCTCACCATCGACCAGCACCTCCAGTACGTCGCCGAGCAGTCCCTGCAACGGGCCGTCCGCCAGCACAAGGCCAAGGCCGGCTCGGTGGTGGTGATGGTCCCGCGCACCGGCGAGGTGCTGGCCATGGCCAACATGCCGACCTTCGACCCCAACCGGGTCTCCCGCAGCAAGCCCGAGGCCCGCAAGAACCGCGCCGTCGCCGACGTCTTCGAGCCGGGCTCGACCAACAAGACCATCACCGCCGCGGCGGCGCTCCAGGACGGCGTGGTGACGCCGAGGACGGAGACGATCGTCCCCGACAACGTCCCGCTGTGCCCGGAGAAGACCTTCCGCGACTCCCACTCCCACGCCCCGGAGCTGATGACCTTCGCCGAGATCGTCGCCAAGTCCTCCAACGTCGGCACCATCATGACGGCCAGGCACCTCGGGCCCGAGCGGCTGTACAAGGCCGAGCTGGACTTCGGCTACGGGCGCAGGAGCGGCGTCGACCTGCCGGGGGAGTCGCCGGGCATCGTCCGCCCGGTGCAGAGCTGGTACTGCACCGACCTTGGGACCAACGCCATCGGCCAGGGCGTAGCCGTGACCGTGCTGCAGATGGCAAGCGTCTACGCCACCGTCGCCAACAACGGGGTGCTGCGGTCGCCGACCCTGCTGCGCGGCACGGTCGACGCCCGCGGCCACCTGGCCAAGGCCGAGCGCAAGCCGGGTCGCCGGGTGCTGTCGGTCCGCACCGCCCGCACGCTCTCCCGCATCCTGGAGGGCGTGGTCAAGGACGGCGGCACCGGCACGCTGGCCGCGCTGGAGGAGTGGCGGGTGGCCGGCAAGACCGGCACCGCCCGCAAGCCCGACACCCGGCGCGGCGGCTACCGGCAGGGCGCCTACGTCGGCAGCTTCATCGGCTACGCCCCCGCCGAACGGCCGGCCGTCGTGGTCGCGGTCGTGATCGACGAGCCGACCAGGGGCTACTACGGCGGGGCGGTGGCGGCGCCGGTGTTCAGGGAGGTCGCCGGCACCGCCCTGCGCCGCCTCGGCGTGACGCCGACCTTACCGGCCAAGGCGGTGCGCTGATGCTAGGCTTTCGCGGGCTGCCCCCCCTGCCAGGGAATGGCGGTCGCTAGCGGTCGCCGGCGTTCCCGCCGCCGGCAGTCCGAGCCGACGATGCGGGCCTCGAAGTTCATGACCTTGACGTCCCGGCGCGTCCCGCTCGCCAGCCTCGCCCCGGCCGTCCAGGGCGAGGTCCGCGGCTACGCCGGGACGGTGGTCACCGAGGTCGTCCTCGACACCCGCAAGGTCGTCGCCGGCGCGCTGTTCTGCTGCGTGCCAGGGGCCAGGGTCGACGGTCACGACCTGGCCGGGAAGGCCCTGGATGCCGGCGCGGCCGCCCTGTGCGTGCAGCGGCCGCTCGACCTGGACGCCCCGCAGCTGCTCGTCGGCGAGGTCCGGGAGGTGCTCGCCCCGCTGGCCGACGCCTTCTTCGACCATCCCTCGCGCCGCCTCGACCTGGTCGGGGTGACCGGCACCAACGGCAAGACCACCACCACCTTCATGCTGGAGGCGATCTTCCGGGAGGCCGGGCGCATCCCGGGCGTGCTCGGCACCGTCGAGGTCCGGGTCGGGGACCAGCGCCGTCCGGCCGTCCACACCACCCCGGAGGCGCCCGATCTCCAGCGCCTGCTGGCCGAGATGGCCGACTCGGGCGTGGAGGCCGCCGCCATGGAGGTGTCCAGCCACGGGCTGGCCCTGCACCGGGTCGACGGCACCCGCTTCACCGCGGCCATCTTCACCAACCTCACCCAGGACCACCTCGACTTCCACGCCGACCTGGACGACTACTTCCTGGCCAAGCGGCGCCTGTTCACCGCCGCGTTCACCCCGCTGGGGATCGTCAACCTCGACAGCCCCCATGGGCGCCTGCTCGCCGCACAGCGCGAGGTGGCCACGGTGACCACCGGCACCGCCGCCGACGCCGACTGGCGGGCCACCGACGTCGCCGCCTCGCTGGACGGCGCCAGCTTCCGGCTCCGGTCCCCGGCCGGGTCGCGGACGGTCCGGCTGCGGCTGGCCGGCCACTTCAACGTCGCCAACGCGCTCGGCGCCCTGGCCGCGGCCGACGCCGTCGGGATCGAGCTCGACACCGCCGTCGCCGGACTGGAGGCGCTGGCCGGCGTGCCCGGCCGCTTCGAGCGGGTGGACGCCGGCCAGCCGTTCACCGTGCTGGTCGACTACGCCCACACCCCGGACTCGCTGGACAACCTGCTCCGGGCGGCCAGGGCGGTCACCAGCGGGCGGCTGATCGTGGTCTTCGGCTGCGGCGGCGACCGCGACCGGGCCAAGCGCCCGCTGATGGGAGAGATCGCCGGGCGGCTGGCCGATGTGGCCATCGTCACCTCCGACAACCCCCGCTCCGAGCCTCCCGAGGCGATCGTCGACCAGATCGCCGAGGGCGTGGCGCGCGGCGCCGGCGCTGGCGGGTTCCAGATCGAGGTCGACCGCCGGGCCGCCATCCGGGCCGCCCTGGCCATGGCCGGGCCGGGTGACGCCGTGCTGCTTGCCGGCAAGGGCCACGAGCAGGGCCAGGAGTTCGCCGGCGGCCGCAAGGTCCCCTTCGACGATCGGGTGGTCGCCGCCCAGGAGCTGCGGGCGCTGCAGGGAGCTCCCCGCCGGACCGGGGGGGAACGATGATCCCGTTCACCCTGGACGAGATCGGCGGGGTGACGGGTGGGCGGCTGGTCGACGGCGACCCGACCGCGACCGTCACCGGGGTCGCGGTCGACTCCCGCGAGGTCCGGCCGGGCGACCTGTTCGTCGCCCTGCCGGGCAGCCGCACCGACGGCAGCCTGTTCGCGGTCGCCGCCGCGCAGGCCGGCGCGGTCGCCACCATGGCCCCGGCGGGCATGGTCTTCGCCGGGCCCCGGGTCGAGGTCGCCGACCCGCTGGCCGCCCTCGCCGCCCTCGGCACCGCCGTCAGGGACCGGTCGGCGGCGACGGTGGTGGCGGTCACCGGGTCCAACGGCAAGACCACCACCAAGGACCTGCTGGCCGCCGCGCTGGCCACCCGCCTGCGGACGGTGGCCAACCGGGCGTCGTTCAACAACGAGGTCGGTCTGCCCCTGACGCTGGCCCGGATCGAGCCCGACACCCAGGCGGTGGTGGTCGAGATGGGCGCCCGCGGGCCCGGCCACATCGCCGCCCTGGCCCGCCTGGCCCGGCCCGGCGTCGGCGTCGTCCTCAACGTCGGCGAGTCCCACCTGGGGATGTTCGGGTCCAGGGGGGCGATCGCCAAGGCCAAGGCCGAGCTGGTCGAGGCCCTCCCGGCCGACGGCACCGCCGTCCTGAACGCCGACGACCCCCAGGTGGCCGCCATGGCCGACCGGACCGTCGCCCAGGCGATCCTGTTCGGCCTCGGCCCGACCGCCACCGTGCGGGCCGACGGGGTCGAGCTTGACGGCGACGGCGCCGCCCGGTTCCTGCTCACCACGCCGGCCGGGACCGCCCCGACCGTCCTGCCCGCGCCCGGCGAGCACCTGGTCGGCTGCGCCCTGGCCGCGGCCGCCGTCGCGCACGTCCTCGGGGTCGGGCCGACCGACGCCGCCGCCGGGCTGGCAGGGGCCAAGCTCTCTCCGATGCGCATGCAGGTCCTGCGCCGGCCCGACGGGCTGACCATCGTCAACGACGCCTACAACGCCAACCCGTCGTCGATGGCGGCGGCCCTCAAGACCCTGGCCGCGCTCGGCCGGCCGGGCGGGCGCACCGTTGCCGTGCTCGGCGAGATGGCCGAGCTGGGGCCGAGCGCGGCCGACGAGCACGACCGCATCGGCCGGCTGGCCACCCGGCTGGGCATCGACCGCCTGGTCGGGGTGGGGGAGCTCGGCCGGGTGCTGGTCAACGCCGCCCGCATGGAAGGCATGTGGCCGGAGGAGGCCGAGGCGGTCACCGACCCCGAGGCCGCCGTCGCCCTGCTCACCCCGACCCTCGGCCCGGTCGACGTCGTCCTGGTCAAGGCGAGCCGGGTGGTCGCCCTCGACATGGTCGCCGACGCCCTCCTGCAGCCACGGGGGGCATGAGGTGGTCGGCATCCTGATCGCGGCCGCCGTCGCCCTCGCGCTCGGGCTGGTGGGGACCCCGCTGGCCATCCGGACCTTCCGTCGCCGCGGCCTCGGGCAGCTGATCCAGATCGACCTGCCCGACGCCCACCAGACCAAGCGTGGGACCCCGACCATGGGCGGGGCGGTGATCATCTTCGGCGCGGTCGCCGGCTACCTGGTCGTCCACCTGTTCAGCCGCGGCCGGGTCCCGTTCACCCCGGCCGGCGTGCTGGTGGTGCTCACCATGGTGCTGCTCGGCACCGTCGGCTTCGTCGACGACTACCTGAAGATCCGCAACCAGCGCAGCCTCGGCCTGACCAAGACGGCCAAGTTCGCCGGCCAGGCGCTGGCCGCGATCATCCTCGGCGTCGGCGCCTGGTACTGGGCCGACGCCTTCAGGGGCATCTCCTTCATCCGCCCCCTCGGTGGCACCGAGCTGCACCTGCTGCTGTTCCTGATCTGGGTGTTCCTGCTGGTGTCGGCCACCTCCAACGGGGTCAACCTGACCGACGGCATGGACGGGCTCGCCTCGGGGTCGACGGTGCTGGTGGTCAGCGCCTACGTGGTGATCGGGTTCTGGCAGTTCCGCCACCTGTGCGGGATGCCGCTGGACACCCCCGGCTGCTACCGCTTCCCGGCCGGCGAGTCGCCCCAGGACCTGGCCATCGTCGCCGCCGCCATGATGGGCGCGACCGCCGGGTTCCTGTGGTGGAACGCCCCCCCGGCCCGCATCTTCATGGGCGACACCGGCTCGCTGGCTCTCGGCGGCACGCTGGCCGCCCTTGCCCTGTTCACCAACACCCAGCTGCTGCTGGCCGTGCTCGGGGGGCTGTACGTGGTCGAGACCCTCTCGGTCATCCTCCAGGTGGCCTCGTTCCGGGTGCTCCACCGGCGGGTGTTCAAGATGGCCCCGATCCACCTGCACTTCGAGCTGTCGGAATGGCCGGAGTTCACCGTGATCGTGCGGTTCTGGATCCTGGCCGGGCTGGCGGTCGCCTTCGGGCTCGGGCTGTTCTACGCCGAGTTCCTCGCCGCCGGAGGCACCGGTGGCTAGCCACGGGCCTCCGTCGGCCTGGCCGCTGCGCTGCCGGCCGGAATGGTTCGCCGGGCTGCCCGTGCTGGTCGCCGGGCTCGGCCGCTCCGGACGGTCGGCCGCCCGCCAGCTCGCCGAGGCCGGGGCCGACGTGCTCGCCTGCGACGACGCACCCGAGGTGGACGCCGGCGAGCTGGCCGCCTTCGGGGTCAAGACCTACCTCGGGCCGGGCGGCCCCGAGCTGCTCGACGGCCGCGCCCTGCTGGTCGTTGCCCCCGGCCTGCCCGAGGCCCACCCGCTCATCAAGGCAGCGCTGGCGTCCGGGGTCCCGGTCTGGAGCGAGATCGAGCTGGCGGCAAGGGTCGCGACCATGCCGCTGGTCGGGGTCACCGGCACCAACGGCAAGACCACCACCACCGAGCTGGCCGCGGCCATGCTGACCGCGTCGGGCCTGCACGCCGTGGCCGCCGGCAACGTCGGGCTCCCCCTGATCGAGGCCGTGCTGGATCGCCACCCGCCCGAGGCGGCGGTGGTCGAGCTGTCCAGCTTCCAGCTCCGCTTCACCTGGACCCTGCACCTGCACGCCGGGGCCTGGCTCAACTTCGCCGCCGACCACCTCGACTGGCATCCCGACCTGGCCGCCTACGAGGAGGCCAAGGCCACCATCTGGGCCAACCAGGGACCAGACGACTGGTCGCTGTACGCCGCCGACGACCCGGTGGTCGCCGCCAACGCGCAGCGCGCCCCCGGCACCGGGGTGCCGTTCACCGTCGGGCACCCCGCCCCGGGCGGGCTCGGCCTGGAGGCCGGCGTCGCCGTGTCCCGCATCCCCGGCCACGAGGGCGGGCTGTGGCGGGCGGCCGCCCTGCGCCTCCCAGGACGCCACAACCTGGCCAACGCCATCGCCGCCTCGGGGGTCGCCCTCGCCCTCGGCGCCCACCCGGCCGGCATGGCCAGGGCGGTGGCCGCCTTCCGGGCCGGGCCGCACCGGCTGGCACCGGTCGGCGAGGTCCGCGGGGTCGCGTTCGTGAACGACTCCAAGGCCACCAACCCGCACGCCGCCGCCCGTGCCCTGGCCGCCTTCCCGCGGGTCGTCTGGGTCGCCGGCGGTCGCAACAAGGGCCTGAGCTTCGACGAGCTGGTCGACGGCGCCCTCGACCGGCTGGTCGGGGTGGTGCTGGTCGGCGAGGCGGCCGACGAGCTGGCCGCCGCCCTCGAGCTGGCCGGCTACCCGGGGCCGGTGGTGCGGGCCGCCTCGATCGGGGAGGCGGTGACGGTCGGGTTCGGCCTGGCCGACCCGGGCGACACCGTGCTGCTCGCCCCGGCCTGCGCCAGCCACGACATGTTCTCCGGCTACGCCGAACGGGGGCTGGCGTTCGAGGCCGCCGTCGGGCGTCTCGCCGCCCGCCACGACCCGCAGGGCGGTGGCCATGGCGGCGCGTGACGCCCGCCGGCCGGCCAGGGCGGCCAGGCCGCTGCTGGGCGCCGGCTCCACCTACTGGCTGCTGCTCGCGGTCGCCGTCGCGCTGCTGGTGATCGGGATGGTCATGGTGCTGTCGGCCTCCTCGGTGGCCGCCTTCGCCAAGCACAACGACTCCTACGCCTACTTCAAGCGCCAGCTGCTGTGGGTGGTCGGCGGGGTGGTGGTGATGCTGGTGGTCAGCCGGATCAGCTACCGGTTCTGGCGCCGGCTGGGCACGCCGCTGCTGGTGCTCGCCACCGCCGGCCTGGTGCTCGTGCTCATCCACCCAGGGGCGGTGTCGGCCTACGGGTCCACCCGCTGGATCTCGGTCGGCGCCGGCATCAGCGTCCAGCCGGCCGAGCTCGCCAAGCTCGCCCTGCTGCTGTTCTCGGCCGACGTGCTCACCCGCAAGGCTCCCCTGCTCGGCGATGTCCGCCACCTGCTGGTGCCGGTGCTGCCGCTGACCATGCTGCTGGCCGCCCTGGTGATGCTGGAGCCCGACCTCGGCACCACCCTGCTGCTGTGCTCGATCGCCTTCGGGATGCTGTTCGTGGCCGGCGCCCCGCTGCTGCTGCTCGGCGGGGTCGGGTCGCTCGGTCTGGCCGCCGGCATGGGCCTGATCATGAGCGCCGACTACCGGCGGTCGCGGTTCCTGTCGTTCATGGACCCTGCCGCCGACCCGCAGAACGGCGGCTACCAGTTCATCCAGGGGCGCCTGGCCCTCGGCTCGGGCGGCCTGCTGGGGGTCGGCCTTGGGGCGGGACGGCAGAAGTGGTCCTATGTGCCCAACGCCCACACCGACTTCATCTTCGCCATCATCGGGGAGGAGCTCGGCCTGCTCGGCACCCTCTCGATCCTGCTGCTGTTCGTCGCCTTCGCCTATGGCGGGGTGCGGGTCGCCCAGCGCGCCCCCGACCCGTTCGGCCGCTACCTGGCCGGCGGCATCACCGTCTGGATCGTGGTCCAGGCCCTGGTCAACATCGGCGCGGTGGTCGGCGTGCTGCCGATCACCGGGGTGCCGCTGCCGCTGGTCTCCTTCGGCGGGTCCAGCATGCTGGTGCTGCTGGCCGCCACCGGGATGCTGCTCAACGTGGCCAGGCACGAGGTCTGGTCGGTGCGCCCCGCGGTGATCGCGACCACGGCCGCGGCCGAGCGCCGGGGGCGGCGGGCCGCCGGTCGCGCCCCGTCCCGCCCGGCCAGGGGACGCCCGGCCGCCGTGACCACCACCCGCGGCGGCGGCCACCGCCAGACCCCGGCCCAGAAGGCCAAGGCCGACGCCGAACGGGCCGGGAGGGGGGGCAGGCCTCCGACCCGCACCCAAGGAAAGGAACCACGATGAACGCCGCCACCCCGCGGCCGGGCGCCAGCCCCGAGACCGCCGCCCCCGAGCCGGGGACGGGCGGTCTGCCGGCGCCCGAGGACCGGCCCGGCCTCTCGCTGCTGGTGGCCGCCGGCGGGACCGGAGGGCACGTGTTCCCCGGCCTGGCCCTCGCCCGCACCATCGTCCGGCACGACCCGAACGCGACCGTGCGGTTCGCGGGCACCACCAGAGGCATCGAGACCAGGGCGGTGCCGGAGGCCGGCTTCGCCCTCGACCTGCTGCCGATCCTGCCCCTGTCACGCCGGCTGGCCCGCGAGACCCTGCTCGCCCCGTTCGCGGCCGTCAACGGCACCCTCGCCGCCCGCCGGCTGCTGCGCCGCCATCGCTTCGACGTGGTCTGCGGCATGGGCGGCTACGTCACCCTCCCGGTCGCCATGGCCGCCCGGCTGGAGGGCGTGCCGGTGGTGCTCCACGAGCAGAACGCCGTGCCCGGGATCGCCAACCGGCTGGCGGCAAGGGTGGCCAGGCGGATCGCCGTCGGCGTGGCCGCCGCGGCCGCCGCCTTCCCGCCCGACCGCACGGTCGTGGTCGGCAACCCGGTCCGGCCCGAGCTGGCCAGGCTCGACCGGCAGCGCCTGCACGACGAGGCGGTCGCCGCCTTCGGCCTCGACCCGGACCGGCGCACCCTGTTCGTGTTCGGGGGCAGCCAGGGTTCCCGCCGCATCAACCAGGCGGTGGTCGCGGCCACCGCGCGCTGGCCGGCGCCCGAGCGCATCCAGGTGCTGCACGCCTGCGGCCGGCGCGACGAGGCCGAGGTGCGGGCCGGCTGGGCCGAGGCCGACCCCGACGGGCGCGGGCTGCTGATCAAGGTGGTCCCGTTCGTCGACCGCATGGACCTGGCCTACGCCGCCGCCGACCTGGCCCTGACCAGGGCGGGCGCGATCACCATGGCCGAGCTGACCGCGGCGGGGATGCCGGCCGTGATGGTCCCGCTGCCCCACGCGACCGCCGACCACCAGGCGGCCAACGCGCGGACGGTCGCCGCGGCCGGCGGCGCCGTGGTGGTCGACGACGCCACCCTCGACGGCCCGGCGGTCGTCGCCGCCGCCGCCCCGCTGCTGGCCGACCCCGACCGGCTGGCCGGCATGGCCGCGGCCATGCACGAGCTTGCCCACCCGGCCGCCGCCGAGGAGCTGGCCGCCCTGGTCGTGGAGGCCTCCGGCCGTGCCACCCGGGAGGAGTTCCTGGCCGCGGTGGCCGCGGCCGCGGCCCCGGTCGACCGGGAGGCCTCCGGCTGGTTCGAGTCGGCCGCCGCCCCGGCCGGCGGTCCCACCGTGCAGCGCCGGGTCGACCGGCGCACCAAGCGCATGGAGGCCTACCCGCCGATCGACCGCACCGCCCCTTCCGGCGCCGGGTCCCCCGGCGCCGCCGGCGAGTCCCCTGGCGATCAGGAAGCAGGGCCATGAGCGG
The DNA here is from genome assembly GCA_036003705.1 of Actinomycetes bacterium. Lineage (GTDB taxonomy): Bacteria > Actinomycetota > CALGFH01 > CALGFH01 > CALGFH01 > CALGFH01. The sequence goes on from DASYSE010000102.1 coordinate 18,717, forward strand.
ACCGGGGCCGGCCGGGGGGGCCGCCGGTGGGACGCCCGCCGGGCGGGGCCTGCCGGCGGGTCCGCGGCCGCCGACCGGCGCCGGCATCGACCTCGGCTCCGGGCGCCGGACCGTGCACCTGGTCGGGGCCGGCGGGGCCGGCATGAGCGGCCTTGCCCGGCTGCTGCTGGCCGCCGGCCATCGTGTCACCGGCTCCGACCGCAGCGGGTCGGCCACCCTTGACGCGCTGCGGGCGCTCGGCGCCGACGTCTGGGCCGGCCACGACGCGGCCCGGCTGGGGCGGCCCGACCTGGTCGTCGCCTCGACCGCGATCCGGGCCACCAACCCCGAGCTGGTCGCGGCCCGTCTGCTCGACGTCCCCGTGCTCGGCCGGGCCCAGCTGCTGGCCCTGCTGATGGCGGGCAAGGTCGGCATCGCGGTCGCCGGCACCCACGGCAAGACCACCACCACCGGGATGGTGGTCGCCATCCTGGAGGCGGCCGGGCTCGACCCGTCGTTCGCGGTCGGGGGCGACTTCAAGGCCACCGGGATCAACGCCGCCGCCGGCCGCGGCCCACACTTCGTCGCCGAGGCCGACGAGTCGGACGGGTCGTTCCTGGAGCTGGCGCCCACCGTGGCCGTCGTCACCAACGTCGAGGCCGATCACCTGGACCACTGGGGCGACCTGGAGGCCGTCCGGGCCGCCTTTCGGGCGTTCGTCGGCCGGCTCCCGGCCGGCGGCGCGGCCGTCCTCTGCGCCGACGATCCCGGCGCGCTCGACCTGGCCGGCGCCGCCGCCTGCCAGGTGGTGACCTACGGGCTGTCGGCCGGCGCCGAGGTCGGGGGCGAGCTGCTGGCGCTGGACGGCCGCGGCGCCCGCTTCGCCGTTGTCGCCGGCGGCGAGCGGCTCGGCGAGGTCGCCCTCGCCGTCCCCGGGCGCCACAACGTGGTCAACGCGCTGGGGGCGATCGCCGCGGCCCTGCCCGCCGGGGCGTCGTTCAAGGCCGCGGTCGCCGGTCTCGCCCGGTTCACGGGCGCGGCCAGGCGCTTCCACCTCCGGGCCGAGGCCGGCGGGGTCACCGTGGTCGACGACTACGCCCACCATCCCACCGAGGTCGCGGCCAGCCTGGCCGCGGCCAGGCTCGGCGCCTGGAAGCGGGTGGTGGCCGTGTTCCAGCCCCACCTGTACTCCCGCACCCGGCTGTTCGCCGACGAGTTCGGGCGGGCCCTGGCCGCCGGCGCGGACCTGGTGGTGGTCGCCGACGTCTACGCGGCCAGGGAGGACCCCGAGCCAGGGGTGGACGGCGCCCTGGTCGCCGGGGCCGCCATCCGAGCCCGACCCGACCTCGACTGCGTCTACGAACCCGACCGGGCCGCACTGGCCGCCCGGGTGGCCACCCTGGTCCAGCCCGGCGACCTGGTCCTCACCCTGGGCGCCGGCGACATCACCACCCTGGCCGACGAGCTCGCCCCGCTGCTCTCGGCGGGCCACCGGACAACACCTCCGGAGGCGGCCTCGTGAGCGGGAGCTGGCCACCGATGCCGACCCCGGTCGGGCCGGTCGACGCCGCCGTCCTCGAGGCGGCCGCGGCCGAGCTGGCCGCCCGCTGCCCCGGCCGGGTCAGCCGCGACCTGCCGCTGGCCCCGCTGACCACCTTCCGGCTCGGCGGACCGGCGGCGCTGTTCCTGCGGGCCGAGACGGTCGACGACCTCGCCGCCCTGGCCGGCGTGCTCGAGGCCGGCCGGCTGCCCCTGCTGATCATCGGGCGCGGGTCCAACATGCTGGTCGCCGACACCGGCTGGCCGGGGGTGGTGCTCCACCTCGGCCAGCACTTCCGCCGGGTCGAGGTCGACGGCGCCCAGCTGGAGGCCGGGGCGGCAACGCCCCTGCCCGCCCTGGCCGCCCGCTCGGCCAGGGCCGCCCTTGGCGGGATCGCGTTCGCGGTGGCGATCCCGGGCAGCGTCGGCGGCGGGGTGCGCATGAACGCCGGCGCCCACGGCGGCGAGCTGGCCGACCGCCTGGTGTGGGCCGACGTGTTCCACCTGACCGGCGATCCCGCCGGCCGTCCGGTGCGCATGAAACCGGACGAGCTCGGCTTCGGCTACCGGCGCTCGGCCCTGCCGGCCGGGGCGGTGGTGACCGCGGCCAGGTTCGCGCTCACCCCGGCCCCCGAGGCCTCCGTCCGCGCCGAGATCGACGAGGCCCGCCGCTGGCGGCGCGACAACCAGCCGGTGAACCAGCCCAACTGCGGCAGCGTGTTCGCCAACCCGCCGGAGATGGCCGCCGGCCGGGTGGTCGAGCTGCTCGGCATGAAGGGGGAGGGCCGCGGCGGGGCCAGGGTCAGCGAGGTCCACGCCAACTTCATCGTCGCCGCCGACGGGGCCAGGTCGGCCGACGTGCTCGCCCTCGTCCGGCGGGCGATGCGCCGGGCCCGCGACGAGCTCGGCATCACCCTGCGCACCGAGGTGCAGCTCGTCGGGGCCTTCGATCCTGACGGGGAGGAACCCCGATGACCCGGCGGACCAGCCCGAGCGGGCGCGCCACCGGGGGAGCGGGACCGGCGCCCGCGCGACGCCCACGGGCCGACCGCCGGATCGCCGAGCGGCGCAAGGCCATCCTGGCGGCCAGGGTGCAGCGCCGGCGCCGCCTGCTCGGCTGGGCGCTTGCCGGCATCGCCCTCGCCGCCGGCGTCGCCTACCTGGTCAGGACGCCCCTGTTCGGCCTCAGTGCCGTACGCGTCGAGGGCACCCAGGCCCTCGAGCGCTCCCAGGTCCTCGCCGCCAGCAAGGTCCGCCTCGGCGAACCCTACCTGGGGCTCGACCTGGCCGCCATCGGCGGCCGGGTCGCGGCCATCCCGCGCGTCGCCGCCGTCCGCGTGACCCGCGACTACCCGTCCAGCCTGCGCATCACCGTCACCGAGCGGCCGCCGGTGGCCAGCGTCTCCCAGGACGGCGTCTACTGGCTGATCGCCGCCGACGGCACCGTGCTCGACGCCGCCGCCGACCACCCGCCCGGGCTGCCGTATGTTGCCCGGGTCCCGCTGCCCGCCGAGGTGGCGGCGGGCAGCCGCCTGCCGCCGGGCAACGAGCTGGCCAACGCCCTCACCGCGCTCGGCGGCCTGCGCCCGGAGCTGAAGCGCCAGGTCGTCGGCGTCAAGGCCCGGACCCTTGACGGCCTGGAGTTCACCCTCCGGGACGGGGCCAGGATCCTCTACGGCCTTGCCGTGGACCAGCCGGCCAAGGACGCCGCCGTGCTGCTGGTGCGGCGGGAGCTCGAACGAGAGGGAAGGGAGGCGCAGCGAATCGACGTCCGCAACCCGTCGGCCCCGACGGTCCAGGCGGCGCCAACGAATAACAATCAATGAAATTACACCAGGGTAGTTGACCAGGTCAGGGGCTCCTTGTACCATCCCCGACAGCTTGAGGTTGACATAATTTGAACCTCAACTTGAGGCTCAACTTCCCCCGCTTCCCTGGCCCTCGTGCTGGGCGACGACTGTCCGTGAAACGGGCGAAGGAGGTTGGTTGGATGATGGCGGCGCCGCAGAACTACCTGGCCGTGATCAAGGTGGTCGGGATCGGCGGCGGCGGTGTCAACGCCGTCAACCGCATGATCGAGGCGAACCTGAAGGGCGTGGAGTTCATCGCCGTGAACACCGACGCCCAGGCCCTGCTGGCCTCCGACGCCGACGTCAAGCTGGACGTGGGCCGGGAGCTCACTCGCGGCCTGGGAGCCGGCTCCAACCCCGACGTCGGACGCCAGGCCGCCGAAGACCACGCCGAGGAGCTGGAGGAGGTCCTCAAGGGCGCCGACATGGTGTTCGTCACCGCCGGCGAGGGTGGCGGCACCGGCACCGGCGGCGCTCCGGTGGTCGCCCGCATCGCCAAGGCCCAGGGGGCGCTCACCATCGGGGTGGTGACCAGGCCGTTCGCCTTCGAGGGCAAGCGCCGCTCCGCCCAGGCCGACAAGGGCATCGACAGCCTCAAGCAGGAGGTCGACACCCTGATCATCATCCCCAACGACCGCCTGCTCCAGGTGGCCGAGCGCACCACCTCGATGCTGGACGCGTTCAAGCTGGCCGACCAGGTGCTGCTCCAGGGCGTCCAGGGGATCACCGACCTGATCACCATCCCCGGCCTGATCAACCTCGACTTCGCCGACGTGCGCGCGACCATGCGCGAGGCCGGCACCGCGCTCATGGGGATCGGCCAGGCCCGTGGCGAGGACCGGGCCGTTGCCGCGGCCAAGGAGGCCATCTCCTCGCCGCTGCTCGAGGCCTCGGTGGACGGGGCCAGGGGCGTCCTGCTCAACATCTCGGGCGGCTCCGACCTCGGCCTGTTCGAGGTCAACGAGGCCGCCGAGGTGATCGCCTCGGCCGCGCACCTGGACGCCAACATCATCTTCGGTGCGGTGATCGACGACGCCCTCGGGGACGAGGTCCGGGTCACGGTGATCGCGGCCGGCTTCGACCGGACCGCCGAGCAGGCGCCCGCCGAGCCCACCCGCCCCCAGGCCGTCAGATCGGCCGACGACGAGTCGGTCTGGCCGACCCCGAGCCAGCGGCGCCCGGCCGAGAGCCGCGTCTCCCGCCCAAGCCCGGCGCCGGGCCCGGCGGAGGGCCGCGAGCCCGAGCACCGCGACCCGGACCGGCGGGAGCCAGAGCGCCGCGGGCGCTTCGACGGCGATGACGACGAGCTGGACATCCCCTCCTTCCTCAAGCGCTGACCAGCCGCCGCCGGAAGGATCGGGCCGGAGCGCCCGGCTGGCCACGCCGCCAGGCGATGGCCTGGTGAGCCTGGTCTGGCGGCCGGCGCCGCCGACCGCGGCGCGGACCGCGCCGGTGTGGCCGCCACTGCTGGTGGCGGAAGACCTGCTGGAGACCGGGGTCGTGGCCGCGTTCACCGGCAGGGTGGGGGGCGCCTCGGGCCCGCCCCACGCGACCCTCAACCTCGGGCTGCGAGTCGGCGACGACCTGCGGCGGGTGCTCTCCAACCGACGGCGGGTGGCCACCGTCCTCGGCCTGGCCGGGCTCCCGTGGGCGGTCGCCAGGCAGGTCCACTCGGCGGTCGTGCTCCGCGTGGAGCAGGCCCGGCTCGGGCAGGGACCGCCGGAGGCAAGGCCGCCGGTGGGGGACGGGGACGGGCTGGTCACCACCGACCCGGGGGTGGTGCTGGCGGTGCTGACCGCCGACTGCGCCCCGGTGCTGCTGGCCGACCCGGCCGCCGGGGTCGTGGGCGCGGTCCATGCCGGCTGGCGAGGGCTGGCGGATGGCGTGGTCGAGGCCGCGGCGGCGGCCATGGCCGAGCTCGGCGCCGACCCGGCGGCCACCGTCGGGCTGATCGGCCCGGCCGTCGGCGGCTGCTGCTACGAGGTCGGGCCCGACGTCCGGGCCGCGGTCGGCGACCGCTACCCGGCCGCCCTGGCCACCACCAGGGCCGGCCGCCCCGCCCTCGACCCCGCCGCCGGGGTCGCCCAGGCGCTCGAGAGAGCCGGGGTCGGCCAGGTCCGGGTCGCCGGGGAGTGCACCGTCGACCTGGAGGAGCGGTACTTCTCCCACCGCCGCGACCACGGCCACACCGGCCGCCAGGCCGGCCTGATCGCCCTGCTCCCCGGGGGCGGCCGGTGAACCGGGGCCCGGACACGGCCGGCCTGATCGCCCTGCTCCCCGGAGGCGGCCGGTGACGGCGACCATCGACCCGGTGGTGGTTGCGGCCAACGTGGCCTCGGTGCGGGAGCGGGTCGCGGCCGCCGCCGGCCGGGCCGGGCGCGACCCGGGCTCGGTCACCCTGGTCGCGGTGGCCAAGCTGTTCCCGCCGTCCGCGGTCCGGGCCGTGCTGGAGGCCGGCGTGCCCGACGTCGGCGAGAACTACGCCAAGGACCTCGAGCGCAAGGCGGCCGAGGTCCCCGGCGTGCGCTGGCACTTCGTCGGCCGCCTGCAGCGCAACAAGGCCGGCACGCTGGTTCGGGTCGGCGCCCTGGTGCACTCGCTGGACTCCCTGGCCGGGGCCCGGGCCCTCGGGCGCCGGGCGGTGGCCGCCGGCACCACCGCCCGCGCCCTGGTCCAGGTCGAGGTCGACGACCGCGAGGCGGCCCATGGGATCAGGCCAGCCGAGCTGGCGGCGTTCCTCGACGCCTGCCGCGCGGAGGACGGCCTGGAGGTCGACGGGCTGATGGTCATGCCCGCCCCGGCCGACGACCCGGAGGCGACCCGCCCGGCGTTCCGGCGGACCGCCGAGCTGGCCGCCCGCCTGGGCCTGGTCCAGCTGTCGATGGGGATGACGGCCGACTTCGAGGTGGCCGTCGAGGAGGGGGCGACCCTGATCCGGGTCGGCACCGCCCTGTTCGGCCCCCGACCCGTCAAGGGGGCGGCCGCGGCCCGGAACCCTCCCAGGCCCGTCGGGGGGAGCGGCCCATGAGCCGCCGACCCGCTACCCCAACGATTCGGTCATGGTCGCCGATCAGGACTTCTGAAATCAGACAAAGGGACGTTCCCGGTGGCTGTGTCGTGACTTCTGTGGCGACTATCGCCATAGTGTTTCCGGCGCCGCCCAAGGCGGACGTCCTCAGGTGCTTGGACAGTTGTCGACATGGTGAAAGGTAGGTGACGTTAGGTGGCTGGGGCGTTCAAGAAGAGCCTTGTGTGGTTGGGGCTGGTCGAGCCTGAGGACGAGGAGGAGCTGGCCGACGTGGCCGAGTCGGCCGGGCGATCACCGGCCGATCGGGCTTCCATCCGCCGGGTGCGCGACGACGACGTCTACGGGCGCCGTCGTGAGGGGGGGCGCCTGGAGGAGTCAACCGAGGCGGTGATCCACCCGATCCCGTCCGCAGCCGCCGGCAAGGTCCACCTGATCGAGCCGTCCGGCTTCAACGACGCCGAGGAGATCGGTGAGAAGTTCAAGGCCGACATCCCGGTGATCGTCAACCTCCAGGCATTGGAGCCGGAAACCGCCAAGCGTCTGATCGACTTCGCCGCCGGGCTCACCTTCGGGCTGGACGGGCGGATCCAGCGTGTTGCCGACAAGGTGTTCCTACTTACCCCTAGAAACGTTGAGGTCTCGGCCGAGGAGCGGCGGCGGCTCCAAGAGCGAGGCTTCTTCAACCAGGCATGACCGGTGTCCAGCTGTGTGGATTCTCTCCCTTCTGCTGAGCTTGTACTGGCTGATCCTTCTCGGCCGGATCGTGATGGATCTGATCCTGAGCCTGACCGGTGGCCGGGGACTGGCCGGTTTGGCGATCCTGTATGGAATACTGTATGACTTGACCGAACCCGTCCTCCGACCCATCAGGCGACTCCTTCCCCCCTTGCGAGTCGGCGCTGTGGCCCTAGATCTCTCCCCCCTCATCGTGTTCGTACTGATCGCCCTGTTGAGACAGGTGGTGAGTACCAGCTAGCCGGCCCAACGCGAACGCTCGAGTGGTGCTCGGGTACAATCGCCCATCCACTTGCAGGTTAAGGAGCGCAGATGCCGCCACTGACGCCGCTGGACATCCAACACAAAGAATTCACCAAGGCCATGCGCGGGTACGCCATGCACGAGGTGGACACCTTCCTCGATCAGGTCACCGAGGAGTTCACTCGGATGCAGGACGAGATCGCCCGCCTCCGGGAGCAGGCTTCCAGCACGACGCCGTCGCAGCCCGCCCCGGTGCAGGTGCAGCAGGCCCCGCCGCCTCCGCCCCCGCAGCCGGTGGCCGCCGAGCCGCGCAGTGCCGGTGGCGAGGAGGCGATCGCCCGGGCCCTGGTCATGGCCCAGCGGATGGCCGACCAGACGGTCGAGGAGGCCAAGGTCAAGGCCAAGTCGATGGTCGCCGAGGCCGAGGCGCGCGCCAAGAACATGACCGAGCAGGCGCAGATGCGCGCCCGCGAGGTCACCGAGGCCGCCCAGATGCGCGCCCGCGAGGTCACCGAGGCCGCTCAGATGCGCGCCCGCGAGGTCACCGAGGCCGCCCAGGCCAGGGCCCGCGAGCTCACCGAGGGCCTGGAGACCCGCTACAAGGAGCGGATCCAGTCGGCCGAGGCCCGCGCCCGCGTTGCCGAGGAGCAGGCCCGCATGCAGATCGCCCAGGCGACCGAGCAGGTGGCCAGGCGCCGTCAGGAGCTCGAGAGCTCCATCGAGGCACTGCGTGCGTTCGAGCGCGACTACCGCGCCCGGCTCCGCGGCTTCGTCGAGGGCCAGCTCAAGGCGCTCGAGGACGCGGCCCCGTCCGGGCCGGTCGCCCCACCGCAGCCGCCAGGCCTCGGCGGGAACTCGCGGCCCCTGCCCGGCGCCGACGACCTGCCGGCCCTGTCGACCGGGGCGCGCCAGAGCTCCTACTCGGCCCTGCGCGACTCGACCTCCGACCAGCTCGGCCACAACGGTCGCGACCGCGTCGACCGGCTGCGTCACGACGACTGACGGTCACGGTCGGGCGTTCCACCAGCCATCCGGGTGGTCGCCGGCGCCCTGCTCGCCTTGGCCGTGGCCATGGGCCTGCTGGTTGCCTCGCTGTTCCGCGCCGACGGCCTGAGCTTCGTGTGGGCTTCGCTGGCAGTTGACGCGATCGCGGTCACGCTGCTGGTGGCGGCCCTTCGCCGGCGGGCCCGCTAGGCGCGCGGCCGTAGGCGCGCGCGGCCGGCGAAGTCGCCCTTGGCTGGCGAAGTCGTCCGGTCGGCCGGCCGGACCGAGGTCAAGGTGCCGTCGGTCGCGGCCACCTTGATCCCGAGCTTGCGGTGCAGCGGCGTCGCCGAGTCGTCGCGGTCCGCCATCAGCCTCCCTCGGGCCGGTGGTCGCGCTCGTTGAGGGCGTCCTGGACGGCCGCGGCCGCCAGCGAGGCGGCCCGCTCGAACGGGTTGCGCCGATACCCTCGTATGCTGCCCAGCAGGTAGGCGGGGTAGTAGAACGGGCCCCAGCGCTCGTGCTGGGCGACGTGCTCCAGCTCGTGGGCGAGCAGGCGGTCGTCCAGGTGCCGGTTGGCCACGATCACGTGGCCGAGCGTGATGGCCTTGAACCCGCGCCAGCCGAGCAACCGGGCCAGCCCGCCGCGGCCGCCCTCGAACAGCAGCACCCCCCGCCAGCGCACCGGCCGCGTCCGGGTGGTGAGCGCCCCGACCAGCCCGACCAGGCTGTTCGGCCCGGCCCACAGATACCCCCACACCGACCGGGCCGCCGGCAGCAGGTCCCCCAGGTCGTCGACGCGCACCGGCCGTGCCCGCCCGGTCACCGCTCCTCGGTCACCGGGCGCAGCCAGAGGCGGACCGGCTGGCCGTCCAGGTCGACCCGGGCGTCATGACCGTCGCCCTGGGGGGCGCGGTGCAGGCTGGTCGCGAGGGTCTCGCCGAGCAGGTAGTCGCGGTGGGCGTCGACCGCGGCCGCGACCTCGCCGTCGGCCCTGACGGCCAGCTCGATCCGGTCGTCCACCGCCAGCCCGGCCGCCTTGCGGAGGTCCTGCACGGCCCGGACCAGGTCCCTGGCCAGTCCCTCGAGGCGCAGCTCGGGCGAGACCTCCAGGTCGAGGGCGACCGCGGTGGCGCCGTCGCGGACCACCCGCCAGCCGGTCACCGGCTCCTCGACCACCGCGACCTCCTCCGGGGCGAGCTCGACCACGCCCAGTCCCTCCACGACCAGCTCGACCCGCTGGCCGGCCCGCAGCCTCGGGGCCAGCCGGCCCGCCAGCTCGGCCGGCGCCTGGCGCATCGCGGCGGCCACCGCCTGGGCGTCGCGCCCGAAGCGGGGGCCAAGGGCCCGGAAGTTCGGCGCCAGCCGGTAGGCGACCAGCCCGACCTCGCCCTGCGCGAACCCGACCTGCTTGACGTTGAGCTCGGCCGCGACCAGGTCGAGCAGCCCGGCCACCCCCTCCCTGACCCGGTCGGGCACGCTGATCAGCGCCCTGGCCAGGGGCTGGCGTACCTTGAGCCTGGCCTCGGTGCGGGCCTGGCGGCCAAGGCCGACCAGCCGCCTGACCTCGGTCATGGCGGCGCTCAGCGCCGGGTCGGCCGCGGCCCGGTCGGGCTCCGGCCAGTCGACCAGGTGGACCGAGTCCGCCGCCTCCGGGTCGACCGAGACCACCAGCCCCTGCCACAGCGCCTCGGCGGTGAACGGCGCATACGGCGCCAGCAGCAACGAGACCGTCCGCAGGCAGGTCCACAGGGTTCGGAAGGCGGCGTCGGCGTCGCTGCCGGTACCCCGCCAGAACCGCCGCCGCGACAGCCGCACGTACCAGTTGGAGAGGTCGTCGACGAACCCGGCCAGCCGCCGGGCGGCGCTGGTGGCGTCGTAGTCGTCCAGGTTCCGGGTGACCTGCTCCACCGTGTCGGCCAGCTCGGCCAGCACCCACCGATCGAGCGCCGAGGTCGGGGCTCCGGCGGCGGAGCGGGTGGGGTCGAACTCTTCCAGACGGGCGTACAGCGCGAAGAAGCTGTAGGTGTTCCACAAGGTGAGGAAGAACGACCTGGTGACGTCCTCGATGGCCTCGGGGAACAGGCGCCGCGACACCCACGGCGACCCGGTGGCCAGCATGAACCAGCGCATCGGGTCGGCACCGTAGCGGTCCAGCAGCTGGATTGGGTCGAGCACGTTGCCGAGGCTCTTCGACATCTTGCGGCCGTCGCGGTCGACGATGTGCCCCAGGCAGACCACGTTCCGGTAGGACGTCTGGTCGAACAGCAGCGTGCTCACCGCCAGCAGGGAGTAGAACCACCCGCGGGTCTGGTCGATGGCCTCGGAGATGAAGTCGGCCGGGAACGCGCGCTCGAAGGCGGCCCGGCTGTCCGGGGCGTGCGGGTAGCCCCACTGGGCGAACGGCATCGACCCGGAGTCGAACCAGGCGTCGAGCACGTCGGGGACCCGGCGGGCCTCCTGCCCGCAGTCCGGGCAGGCCAAGCGCACCTCGTCCACGAACGGCCGGTGCGGGTCGAGGCCGGACAGGTCGCGGCCGGCCTTCGCCGACAGGTCGGCCAGGCTCTCGACCACGGTCACGTGCCCGTCCGCGCAGCGCCACAACGGCAGCGGGGTGCCCCAGTAGCGGGCCCTGGACAGCGCCCAGTCGACGTTGTTGGCCAGCCAGTCGCCGAAGCGGCCGTCGCGGATGTGCTCGGGGCGCCAGCCGATGCGGGCGTTCTCGTCCAGCAGCCGGTCCTTGACCGCCGTCGTCCTGGCGTACCAGGAGGTCAGCGCGTAGTAGATCAGCGGGGTCGAGCAGCGCCAGCAGAACGGGTAGGCGTGCCGGTGGGTCTCGGCCCGCCACAGCAGCCCCCGCCGGCGCAGGTCCTCGACCAGGTCCGGGTCGGCGTCCTTGACGAACCTGCCGGCCAGCCAGCCGCTCTCCGGGCCGAAGCGGCCGTCGAGGCCGACCGGGTGGAGCACCGGGGTGTTGTAGCGCTGGCCCACGGCCAGGTCCTCGGCGCCGTAGGCCGGCGAGGTCTGGACCAGGCCCGACCCGTCGCTGGTGGTGACGTAGTCGTCGGCCACCACCGTCCAGCCCCGGGCCGCCTCCTCGTCGGTCACCGGGACCAGGTCGAAGGCGCGCCGGTAGCGGGTGCCGAGCAGCTCCTGGAGGGGCACCGGCCGCAGCACCCGGGCGTCCTCGCCGACCGCCTTGGCGACCAGGTCCCTGGCCACCACCAGCTTGCGGGCCCTCCCGTCCTGGCCGGTCGCCTCCACCAGGACGTACTGGATATGGGGGCCGACCACCACCGACACGTTGGGGACCAGCGTCCACGGCTGGGTCGTCCAGACCAGCAGGGCCGCGCCCTCCTCGGCCAGGGTGCCGGTGGTCGCCGGCAGGGCGACGTAGGCGGTGAGGTCCTCGACCTCCTCGTAGCCCATCGCCACCTCGGCGTCCGACAGCGTCGTCTCGCAGCGAGGGCAGTAGGGAGAGACCTTGTAGTCCTCGACCAGCAGGCCGCGGCGGTACAGCTCGGCCAGGGCCCACCAGACGCTCTCGACGTAGGAGGTGTCCATCGTCCGGTAGGCCTGGCTGGTGTCGATCCAGAAGCCGATCCGCTCGGTGAGGCGCTCGAAGGCGTCGACGTAGCGCTCGACCGACTCGCGGCAGCGGGCGTTGAACGCCTCCACCCCGAACGCCTCGATCGCGCGCTTGTCCTGGAGGCCGAGTTCCTTCTCGACCTCCAGCTCGACCGGCAGGCCGTGGCAGTCCCAGCCGCCCTTGCGGTCGACCCGGTAGCCGCGCATCGTCTTGAAGCGCGGGAACAGGTCCTTGAAGACCCGCGCCTCCACGTGGTGCACGCCGGGCCGGCCGTTGGCGGTCGGCGGCCCCTCGTAGAAGACGAACGGCTCGGCCCCGACCCGCTGATCGACGGAGCGCTGGAACACCTTCCGGTCGCGCCACAGCTCCAGCATCCTGGCGTCGAGCGCTGGGAGGTCGAGGTTGGGGTCGACCTCGGGGAACCGGCCCATCTGCTGATCGTCTCCTTCGCGCGACGTTGCCCTGGCGAAGGGACGAGGCCATGAGCCCCGCGGTACCACCCCTCGTGCCGGCAGCCTCGCGACCACCGACCGCTCGCCGGCCACCGGGTTGCAGTGGTCCGTCAGCTGTCACGGGCTGACCCGGCTGCGTCTACTGGGCGGTGGCCCGCCGTTCGGGCAGCGGCTCGGGGAGGATGTTCGAGAGGCGCCGTGCCACCGGGCTTCCACCATCCCCGGCTCGCTGGCGGCCGTGCCGCCCCCTACTCGTTCCCGTCATCGCCTGTACCCCGAGTCTACCTCGCCCCCGCAATCGGTTTGGCTATGATGCCAATGCAGCTGCCGCCTTCCGTGCGCCGGACTTGTGAGGGTGGCCGCCCAGGTACCGCCATCCTCGCCGGCTGGGCCGTTGTCGGAGGACGCCATGGCACGCAAGAAGACCGCTGGGACCGGGGCCGAGCCGGCGCCGCGCCGGCGCGGCCACCGCTCGCTGGTCACCAAACGAGACCTCGCTTCCTACCGCAGACGGCTGGAGGCCGAGCTGGCCGAGCTGAACGGCCAGCGGGCCGACCTGGAGGAGTCGACCGGCGCGAGCATGGCCGACGCCACCGGCGAGGTCGGCTTCGACGAGGAGTACGCCGACGCCGGCAGCTTCACCTTCGAACGCGAGCGCGACCTGTCGCTGGTCGACAACGTCAAGGACCTGATCGACAAGGTCGAGCGCGCGCTGACCCGGATCGGCGACGGCAGCTACGGCCGCTGCGAGGCCTGCGGCGACGCCATCGAGGCCGAACGGCTGGACGCCCTGCCCTACACCACCCTGTGCCTGGCCGACGCCCGCCGGCGGGTCCGCCCGCGGTGAGCGGCGCTCCACGAGCCAGGCGTGTGCTGGCCGTGTACGGCACCGCCGTTGCCGTGCTCGCGGTGGACCAGCTCATCAAGCACCTGGTGGTCAGCAACCTGGCCGGCCGCCCGCCGGTCGGCGTGATCGGCACCTTCGTCGAGCTGCGCTACACCACCAACTCCGGCGGCGCCTTCTCGCTGCTCACCGGCGCCCCGCTGTTCTTCGGAGTGATGGCCATCGTGATCATCGGCGGGATCGTCTACGCCTCCCGCCGCACCCAGCCGCTGTCGATGCTGATGGTCCTCGGGCTGATCCTGGGCGGGGCGCTCGGCAACCTGGCCGACCGGCTGTTCCGGGGCGATGGCCTGCTCCGCGGCGAGGTGGTCGACTTCGTCAAGGTCGGCATCTGGCCGGTGTTCAACCTCGCCGACTCCTGCATCGTGGTCGGCGGCCTGCTCCTGGCCATCTTCCTCGGCCGTGCCGAACGCCAGCACGACCAGACCCCGGTCGACACCTCCCCCCGCCCGCTCGACCCCCCGTGAGCTCACCACCCACCCCGGACGCCGGCGAGGCGGTGGCCGGGACGGAGGTGGCCGGGCGGCGGTTGGACGAGGTGGTGGCCGAGCTGGCAGGGGTGTCGCGGGCGCGGGCGGCCCGCTGGGCCGAGGAGGGGCTGGTGGAGGTGGACGCTCGGCCCCGCCCCAAGTCGTACCGGCTGCGGGGAGGCGAGCGGCTGGCCTGGGCCCCGCCGACGGCCCCGCCACCCGGCGGCCCGGTCCCCGAGGACCTGCCGCTGGCCGTCCGCTACGAGGACGACCGGCTGCTGGTGGTGGCCAAGCCGGCCGGCCTGGTCGTCCACCCCGGCCCCGGGCACCCGACCGGCACCCTGGTCAACGCCCTGCTCGGCCGCGTGGGGACCCGCCTGCCGGCCGGCGGCACCGCCGACCGCCCAGGGATCGTCCATCGCCTGGACAAGGACACCTCCGGCCTGCTGCTGGTGGCCAAGGACGACGGCGCCCACCTGGCCCTGTCCCGCGACCTGGCCGCCCACCGGGTGGAGCGCCGCTATCTGGCCCTCGTCCAGGGACGCCTGCCCACCGAGACCGGCACCGTCGACGCGCCCGTCGGCCGCCACCCCCGCGACCGCAAGCGCATGGCCGTGGTCGCCAAGGGCGGCCGCCGCGCGGTCACCCACTGGCGGGTGCTGGAGACCTTCCCGGCCGTCCAGCTGGCCGAGGCGAGCCTGGAGACCGGCCGCACCCACCAGGTCCGGGTCCATCTGGCCTCCCTGCGCCACCCCCTGGTCGGCGACCGCACCTACGGCGCCGATCCCGTCCTGGCCGCCCGGCTGGGCGTCGCCCGCCCCTTCCTCCACGCCTGGCGCCTCGGCTTCCGCCACCCCACCGACGGCCACCAGGTCGAGCTCACCGACCCCCTCCCCGACGACCTCCAGCCGGTCCTGGACCGGCTCCGCGGCCCGACCGGCTAGCAGGATCGGGGGCTCCCCGGCCACAAGCGCCTGAACTGGCGATTCCCTCTGAAACCGTTGTGCCGTAACGATTTCGGACTTGCGGAGGTCGTTGCCTCCGACCCCGGTGGGGTGTAGGCTCCGACCGGAATTACAGCCGTGTCATTTGTCCACAGGCTGTGGGAAACTCCGGTCCAGCGGGGTCAGAACCAAGCGGTAGGAGAGCAGCAGCAGTCATGCCGGGCAGCTTCGCGCACCTCCACGTGCACACCGAGTACTCGATGCTCGACGGGGCCGCCCGGGTCGACGACCTGTTCGCCGAGGCGGCCGGCATGGGCATGCCGGCGCTGGCCATGACCGACCACGGCCAGCTGTTCGGGGCCGTCGACTTCTACCTCGCCGGCCAGAAGCACGGCGTCAAGCCCATCATCGGCATCGAGGCGTACCTGGCTCCCGGGTCCCGGTTCGAGAAGCAACGCCGCGACACCGCCGAGCCCTACAGCCACCTGACCCTGCTGGCCGAGAACCAGACCGGCTACGCCAACCTGCTGCGGCTGGTGTCGGCCGCCTCCCTCGAGGGCCACTTCTACAAGCCCCGCATGGACCGGGAGCTGTTCGAGCGCTACCACGATGGCCTGATCGCCACCTCCGGGTGCCTGGGCTCCGAGGTCAACCAGCGCCTGCTCAAGGGCGACCGGAAGGGGGCGGCCGCGACCCTTGCCGAGTTCCGCGACCTGTTCGGGGCCGGCAGCTACTATGTCGAGCTGCACGACCACGGCCTGCCGGAGCAGCGCCGGGTCAACCCCGGCCTGATCGCGCTGGCTCGCGACCTCGACCTGCCGCTGCTGGCCGCCAACGACCTGCACTACACCCGCAGGTCCGACGCCGCCCCCCACGAGGTGCTGCTCTGCATCCAGACCGGGGCGGTGCTGGCCGACCCCAAGCGGTTCAAGTTCGAGACCGAGGAGTTCTACCTCAAGTCCCCGGCCGAGATGCGCGCCCTGTTCGCCGACCATCCCGAGGCCTGCGACCACACCCTGGAGGTGGCCGAGCGCTGCAACGTGCAGCTCCGCTTCGGCGAGAACCTCCTGCCCCACTTCGACGTGCCGTCGGGCCACACCCTGGAGTCGTGGCTGCGGGCCGAGGTCGAGCGGGGCGCGGCCGAGCGCTACGGCGACTCGCCGGCGCCTGCGGTCCGCGACCGCCTCGACTACGAGCTGCGGGTCATCTCCGAGCTTGGCTTCGCCGGCTACTTCCTGATCGTGGCCGACCTGTGCCGCCACGCCCGCGAGCACGGCATCCGGGTCGGGCCGGGGCGGGGGAGCGCGGCCGGGTCATGCGTCTCCTACTGCCTGCGCGTCACCGACCTCGACCCGATCGCCTACGGGCTGATGTTCGAGCGGTTCCTCAATCCGGGCCGCAACGAGATGCCCGACATCGACCTGGACTTCGACGAGCGCCGGCGCGGCGACATGATCCGCTACGCCACCGAGAAGTACGGCGCCGACCACGTCGCCCAGATCGTCACCTTCTCCACCATCAAGGCCAAGCAGGCGATCCGCGACTCGGCCAGGGTGCTCGGGCTCCCCTACAAGCTCGGCGACGACCTGGCCAAGGCGATGCCGCCGCCGGTGCTCGGCAAGGAGCGCCCGCTCGGCGAGGCCTTCAAGCTCTCGGCCGAGCTGCGCGCGGCCCGCGACAACGACCCCGACGCCCGCCGGGTGCTGGACACCGCCGCCGGCCTGGAGGGTCTGCGGCGCCAGTGGGGGGTGCACGCGGCCGCGGTGGTGATCTCCCGCGACCCGCTGGTCGAGCAGGTCCCGATCATGAAGCGGGAAGCCGACGGGGCGATCATCACCCAGTACGAGATGAACGGGGTGGCCAAGCTCGGGCTGCTCAAGATGGACTTCCTGGGCCTGCGCAACCTCACCGTGCTGGACGACACCCTGGTCCATCTGCGGGCCAGGGGGGTCGACCTGGACCTTTCGGCGCTGCCCACCGACGACCAGGCGACCTTCAGGATGCTGCAGGCCGGCGACTCCGACGGCGTCTTCCAGATGGAGTCGGAGGGCATGCGGCGGCTGCTGCGCCAGCTCCGCCCCGACCGCTTCGAGGACATCGTCGCCCTGATCGCCCTGTACCGGCCTGGCCCCATGGAGGAGATCCCCAACTACATCGCGGGCAAGCGCGACCCCAGCAAGGTCGCCCACCTGCACCCGCTGATGGAGGAGATCACCGCCGACACCAACGGGGTGCTGGTCTACCAGGAGCAGATCATCACCCTGCTGCAGAAGGTCGCCGGCTACACCGCCGGCGAGGCCGACCTGGTCCGCAAGGCGATCGGCAAGAAGATCGAGTCGCTGATGCGCAAGGAGGAGCCGCGCTTCCTGGCCGGCTGCCGCGAGAAGGGCCTGAGCCAGGACCAGGCCCAGACTCTGTGGCGGCTGATCCAGCCGTTCGCCGGCTACTCCTTCAACCGCGCCCACGCCGCCGGCTACGGCCTGGTCGCCTGGCAGACCGCCTACCTCAAGGCCCACCACCCGATCGAGTACATGGCGGCCCTGCTCACCAGCGTCAAGGACGACAAGGACGCCCGCCCCAAGTACCTCGGCAGCTGCCGGCGGATGGCCATCACCGTGCTGCCCCCCGACGTCAACGAGTCGGACTCGGACTTCACCCCAGCCCTCCGGGGGCCCAGCGGGAACGGCGCCCCGGAGCGGCAGTCCAGCGGCGAGCGGGCAATCCGCTATGGCCTCAGCGCGGTGCGCAACGTCGGTGAGCAGGTGGTCGAGGCCATCATCGCGGCCAGGCGGGAGAAGGGCCGGTTCGTCGATTTCTTCGACTTCTGTGACAAGGTCGACATCGCGGTGCTCAACAAGCGGGTGATCGAGTCGCTGATCAAGGCCGGCGCGTTCGACTCGCTCGGCCTGCCACGGCGCGGCCTGTTCGAGGTCCACGAGGTCGCCGTCGACCGGGTCACGGTCCGCAAGCGGGCCGAGGCGGCCGGCCAGTTCTCCCTGTTCGGGGGCCTGGCCGACGGCGAGGAGGCGGTGGTCGAGCCGCTGCCGGCGGTCGGCCGCGAGGAGTGGGACAAGTCCCAGCGGCTGGCGTTCGAGAAGGAGATGCTCGGCCAGTATGTCTCCGACCACCCGCTGCTCGGCCTGGAGCACGTGCTCCAGGCGACCGCCGACACCCAGCTGTCGTCGCTCGCCGAACGGTCCGACGGCGCGGTGGTGACGGTTGCCGGCATCCTGGCCAAGCTGACCAGGAAGTTCACCAAGCGGGGCGAGATCTACATCGTCGCCGACCTCGAGGATCTCGACGGCGGGGCCGAGTGCATCTTCTTCCCCCAGGTCTACCAGCAGCATCAGGGCATCCTGGTGCAGGACGCGGTGGTCGTCGTCAAGGCAAGGGTCGACGGCCGCGACGAGACCCCCAAGCTGATCGCCCTTGAGGTCAAGCCCCCCAACCTGGCCGACCCAGGCACCGCCCCGGTGGTGCTGAACCTCGAGGCCCGCTCCTGCAACGACGGCGTCGTCACCCGCATCAAGCACATCCTCGGCTCCCACCGCGGCAAGTCGCCGGTCCACCTCCAGATCCGCGGCGCCCGCTCCACCATGGTCGTCCGCCTCGGCGACGAGTTCCGGGTCGACCCCCGCAACGGCCTCTACGCCGAGATCAAGGCCGAGCTGGGCCCCGACGCGCTCCTTACCTGAGACTGTTCACCGCGGCCATGGCACAGGCGCTCCCGAGGCGGAACCCTGCTGTCGGCCGCGATCGGCATCGGCGCGTCCCGAGCGACCGTGTGCCGTTGCGGCCGCCCCATGCTCAGTTGAGGCTGAAGGGCGTGGTCATGGGGGCCGGGCCGGCGACCCGCAGGTGCTCGAGCAGGACGAGCTCGCGGCGGAGGAGGGTCGCCTCGGCGGCCAGCCGCTCGGCGGCCGACGGGATCGTCAGCAGCCGCTGCTTGTCGGCCAGGTCGACCTGGAGGCCGGCGGCGACCAGGTACGAGGCGGCGACCGGGTCGTCCGGGATGTCGATGGACTCGACCTGCTCGCCGGCCATGCGCATCAGGGCGGCGACGTAGCGGGTGAACAGCCGGCCGGCCTTGAGGGTGCGTTGCTCGGCCGCCTCCCCGGTCGTCTCGGGCAGGGTTCGCACCTCGGCGACGATGTACGGGGCGGCCTGCACGACCCCGTCGATCTCGAACCGGTCCTGGCCGCGGGCGACGACGTCGAGGCGGCCGTCGGCGTGGCGCTGGACCTTGCCGACCTCGGCGACGCAGCCGACCGGGTGGTAGGTGGCGGTGGTGTCGACCTCGACGCCCCTGACGATCGCGACCACCCCGAAGCGTCGCTCGCCGTCCAGGATCCGCGCGAACATCTCGCGGTAGCGGTCCTCGAACACGTGCAACGGGATCGGCAGGCCCGGGTAGAGCACGGTCTGCAAGGGGAACAGCGGCAGCTCCACGGCAACCTCGTCGGTCTGGTCAGGGCGGCTCCCATGGTAGGCCCAGGCGTCCCGGCTCGCGTCCGTGCGGCCGCCGCGCGGGAGGTGCCGCGGATCACCCGCCTGGGGGTGCGGACCGCCGGGCTCGCGTCCGTGCGGCCGCCGCGTGGGAGGGGCCGCGGATCAGCCGCCTGGGGGTGCTGACCGCCCGGCTCGCCGGACGGCACGGTGCGCAGGCGTCATCCCAGCAGCTTCGCCGTGGCGGTGGGCGCGCCGGTCGCCGGCCGCCAGGGGGCTGCGGTAGGGTGAATCCCGACCCCGACGTCCGTCCTCTGCTGTCCATGGAGTGAGTTGCCGTGCTGCCCGTCGTCGACCTGCGAGGCTCGGACCGCGACCCGGCGGAGCTGCTGCCGCGCGCCCCGGCGGGCGCCGTGGAGGCGGCCGTGGCCGGCGTCCGGGAGCTGGTCGCCGCCGTCGCCGCCCGCGGTGACGCCGCCGTCGCCGAGGCGGCCAGCCGCTTCGACGGGGTCGACGCCCCCCCGGTCGCCTGGCGGGCGACCCCCGAGGAGCTGTCCGCCGCCAAGCGCGCCCTCCACCCGGCCCTGCGCGCCGCCCTGCTCGACGCGGCCGAGCGGGCCCGCGCCTTCCACCAGGCGCAACGCCCGGCCGACCTGACCTGGTCGGACCGGCCAGGGGTCCGCCTGGTCCAGCGGTTCGTGCCCCTGCGCCGGGCCGGCGTGTACGCGCCTGGCGGCCTCGCCGCCTACCCGTCCAGCGTGGTCATGAACGTCGTCCCCGCGCAGGCGGCCGGGGTCGAGCAGGTCGCCCTGGCCACCCCGCCCGGTCGTGGCGGCCGCGGCCACCCGGCCATCCTCGGGGCCGCGGCCCTGCTCGGCGTCGGCGAGGTGTGGCTGCTGGGCGGAGCCCAGGCGGTGGCCGCGCTGGCCTGCGGCACCGAGACGGTCCCGGCGGTCGACTCGGTGACCGGGCCGGGCAGGCTCCACGTGGCGCTGGCCAAGCGGGAGGTGGCCGGCCGCGTCCGAACCGACGGCTTCGCCGGCCCGACCGAGGTCGCGGTGCTCGCCGACGCCACCGCCGACCCGCTGCTGGTCGCGGTCGACCTGGTCGCCCAGGCCGAGCACGACCCGCTCGCCGCCTGCCTGCTGGTCACCGACGACGCCGACCTGTGGAAGGCGGTGGAGCCGCTGCTCGCCGGGGAGGTGGCGGCGACCACCCACCGCGACCGGGTCGAGGCCGCCTTCGCCGGCCAGTCGGCGGTGGTGCTCTGCGACGACCGGGCGGCCATGCTCCGGGTGGCCGAAGCATTCGCCCCCGAGCACCTGGAGCTGCTGGTCAGCGAGCCCGGTGAGCTGGCCATCCGGGTCCGCAATGCCGGGGCGGTGTTCGTGGGGCCGTGGACGCCGGTCGCCCTCGGCGACTACGCGGCCGGGACCAACCACGTGCTCCCGACCGCCGGGACGGCCCGGTTCGCCTCCGGGCTGTCGACCTTCGACTTCCTCCGCACGGTCCAGGTGGCCGAGTTCGACCGGGAGGCGCTGGCCGCGGCCGCGCCGACCGTCTCCGCGCTCAGCCGGGCCGAGGGCCTGCCCGCCCACGGCCGCGCCGTCGCCGCCCGGCTCCCACGGGATGCGGCGGGGGAGGGCGCGTGAGCGCCTCGGCGCCCGGGATGGCCGGGCGGGTCAGGGTCAGGGACGACCTGGCCGGGATGGTGCCGTACGGGGCGCCGCAGCTCGACGTGCCGGTCCGGCTCAACACCAACGAGACCCCCTACCCGGTGCCCGAGGCGGTCCTCGACGACCTGGCCGAGGCGGTCCGGCGCCTGGAGCTGCACCGCTACCCGGACCGGGAGGCGACCGAGCTGCGCGAGGCCCTGGCCCTGCACGCCGGCCACGGGTTCGAGGGCACCTGGGCGGCCAACGGGTCCAACGAGATCCTGCAGCAGCTGCTCCTCGCCTTCGCCGGCCCTGGCCGGTCGGCGCTGGTCGTCGAGCCGACCTACGCGATGCACTCGCTGCTGGCCAGGGCCACCGGCACCCGGCTGGCGACCAGGGTCCAGCCGCGCGACCAGCCGCTCGACCCGACCGCCGCCGCCGACCTGGTCGCCGAGGCGGCCGCCGACCTGACCTTCTGGTGCTCGCCCAACAACCCGACCGGCGAGGCGACCAGCCCCGACGTCCTCGCCGCCGTCTGCGCGGCCGCCCCCGGCCTGGTCGTGGTCGACGAGGCCTACGGCGAGTTCGGCACCTCGCACGCCGCCGGGCTGCTGTCCCGCGCGCCCAACCTGGTCGTCACCCGCACCTTCTCCAAGGCGTTCCGCATGGCCGGCGTGCGGCTCGGCTACCTGCTCGCCGACCCGGCGGTGGTCGACGGCGTCCGCCTGGTCCGCCTGCCCTACCACCTGTCCGCGCTCACCCAGGCGGTCGGGCTGCGGGCCCTGCACCACAAGGGCGCCCTGATGTCCCACATCGTCGCCATCGAACGGGAGCGGGAACGGGTGGCGGCCGCCCTGGTCCGCCTGCCCGGGGCCGGGGTCCTGCCCAGCGACGCCAACTTCCTCTGCTTCACCACCCCGCTCGACCCGCGGCGGGTGTGGCGCGGCCTGCTCGACCGCGGTGTCCTGATCCGCGACGTGTCCCACTACCCGACCCTCGAGCAGTATCTGCGGGTCACCATCGGCACCCCGGCCGAGGACGACGCCTTCCTGGCCGCGCTCACCGAGGAGCTCGCCTGATGGCCGGGCCGCGGACCGCCCGGGTCGAGCGGCGCACCGCCGAGGTCTCGGTCACCGTCCAGCTCGACCTGGACGGCACCGGGGCCGGCGGCTCCGACACCGGGGTCCCGTTCCTGGACCACATGCTCGCCCAGCTGGGCAGGCACGCCCGCTTCGACCTCCGGGTCGACGCCAAGGGCGACCTGGAGATCGACGCCCACCACACCGTGGAGGACACCGGCATCGCCATCGGCCAGGCGCTGGCCGAGGCCCTCGGCGACAAGGCCGGCGTCCGCCGCTTCGGCGACGCGGTCGTGCCCCTCGACGAGGCCAGGGCGACGGCGGCGGTCGACCTGTCCGGCCGCCCGTACCTGGTCTGGGACGTCGAGGTCGACGCCGCCCCCGGGGAGCTGGGCAGCTTCGACCCCCGCCAGGCCCGCCACCTGCTGGAGGCCCTGGTCGCCAACGCCCGCTGCACCATCCACATCCGGCTCGAGGCCGGCGACCTGCCCCACCACGGGCTCGAGGCCTGCTTCAAGGCCCTGGCCCGCGCCCTTGGCGACGCCTGCGCCCCCGACCCCCGCGCCGGGGTCGGCAGCACCAAGGGGGTGTTGGGATGAGCCGCCGGCCACCGGTCGCGGTGCTGGACTACGGGGTCGGCAACCTCCACTCGGCGGCCAAGGCGCTCGACCGCGCCGGGGCCGACGTGCGGGTGGTGCCGACGGTGGCCGCGGCGGCCGGCGCGGCCGGGCTGGTCGTGCCAGGGGTCGGCGCCTACGGGGCCTGCCTGGACGGCCTGGGGAGCGCCGGCGGCGCGGCCGCGGTGGCCGGGTGGCTCGACGGCGGCCGGCCGCTGCTCGGCATCTGCGTCGGCATGCAGCTGCTGTTCGAGGCCAGCGAGGAGGGCCCGGTCGCCGACGGCGTCGGCGTCCTCCCCGGCAAGATCAGGCGCCTGACCGGCCCGGTCAAGATCCCGCACATCGGCTGGGACGAGGTCGTCGTGCGACCGGGCAGCCGCCTGTTCGCCGGCCTGGGGGACGGGACCCGGTTCTACTTCGTCCACTCCTACGCCCCCGAACCGGACGGGGACGCGGTCGCCGCCGTCTGCGACTACGGTGGCCGCTTCGCCGCCGCCGTCGAGCACGGCAACCTGTTCGGCACCCAGTTCCATCCCGAGAAGTCTGGCCGGGGCGGCCTCGCCCTGCTGGCCAACTTCGTCGCCGAGGTCCGGTGGGCGTGACCCTCGAGCTGCTCCCGGCGGTCGACCTGCTCGACGGGAAGGCGGCCCGGCTCGTGCAGGGCGTCGCCGGAACCCAGACCGCCTACGGCGACCCGGTCGAGGCCGCGACCGCCTTCGCCGCCGAGGGCGCCCGCTGGCTGCACGTGGTCGACCTGGACGCCGCCTTCGGCCGCGGGCCCCGCAACCGCGAGCAGCTCGGACACATCGTCGCCGCGGTCGCCCCGGTGCGGGTCGAGGCCTCCGGCGGGGTGCGCACCCCGGCCGACCTGCACGCCCTGCTCGACCTCGGCGCGGCCAGGGTGGTGATCGGCACCGCGGCCCTGGAGGACCCGGAGTGGGTCGCCGAGGCGTGCGCCAGCCACGGCGAGGCGGTCGCGGTCGGCCTGGACGCCCGCGGCCGGACCCTGCAGGCCCGCGGCTGGACGACCAGCGGCGGCGACCTGTTCGAGGTCCTGCACCGGCTGGAGGCCGCCGGCTGCCGGCGGTTCGTCCACACCGAGGTGGCCAGGGACGGCATGCTCTCGGGCCCGGCGATCGAGCGCCTCCGTGAGGTCCTGGCCGCCACCAGCCGCCCGGTGATCGCCTCCGGCGGCGTCTCCAGCCTCGACGACCTCCGCGCCCTGGCGGTCCTGGAACCCGGCGGCCTGGAGGGCGCGATCGTCGGCAAGGCGCTGTACACGGGTCGCCTCACCGTCGCCGGCGCCATCGCCGCCCTCGCCGACGCCGCCCGGGTCCCCGATGGGAGGGGGCTGTGACCCTGGCCAGACGGGTGATCCCGTGCCTGGACGTGGCGGCTGGGCGGGTGGTGAAGGGCGTCTCGTTCGTCGACCTGGTCGACGCCGGCGACCCGGCCGAGCTGGCCCGGATCTACGATGCCGAGGGCGCCGACGAGCTGGTCTTCCTCGACATCACCGCCACCGTCGAGGCCCGCGCCACCTTGTTCGAGGCGGTCGCCCGGACCGCGGAGCAGGTGTTCATCCCGCTCACGGTGGGCGGCGGGGTCCGCACCGTCGAGGACGTCCGGCGCCTGCTGCGGGCCGGCGCCGACAAGGTGTCGGTCAACTCGGCCGCCGTCCGCGACCCGGAGCTGCTGTCGGCCGGGGCCGGCACCTACGGGGTCCAGTGCATGGTCCTGGCCATCGACGCCCGCCGCCGTCCCGACGGCCACGGCTGGGAGGTGGTGGTCGACGGCGGCCGCACCCCCACCGGACGCGACGCCGTCGCCTGGGCCGAGGAGGCCGCCGACCGGGGCGCCGGGGAGCTCCTGGTCACCAGCATGGACGCCGACGGCCAGCGGACCGGCTACGATCTCGAGCTGGTCCGCGCCATGACCACCGCCGTCGACCTCCCCGTCATCGCCAGCGGCGGCGCCGGCCAGGTCGAGCACTTCGCCGCCGCCGCCAAGGCGGGCGCCGACGCCGTCCTGGCCGCCAGCGTCTTCCATTTCGGCCAGCTGTCCATCAGCGAGGTCAAGGCGGGCCTGGCCGCCGCCGGCCTCCCCGTCCGAGCCTGAGCGCCGGGCGGCCCCGGGACCGGTGAGCCTGGTGGCTCACCCGGCCGCCGGGGCGCCGGCGGTGGCGGCGATGCCGGCCTCGCTCAGGTTGCGGATCTCGCGTAGGGCGACCGACAGCATGGCGATGTCGAGCTTGTCGGCCTCCTTGAGGTCGGAGAGGATCGAGTTGGCCCGCTCCACCGCGGCCCGGTTCTCCTCGAGCCAGCCGTCGATCAGGGCGTCGGCGTCCCGGTCCCCGGTCCCCGGCTTCAGCACCTCCGCGGTCAGCTCGCGCTGCTCGGAGTAGAGGTCGTCGCGGAGCGCGCCCTGGGCGAGCGTCTGCCAGTGGGTCTCGGCCGGCAGCCGGGCGATCTGGTCGCGCAGCCAGTGCAGCTCCAGCTTGTAGCCGAGGGCGAAGTAGATGGCGGCGACCGCCTCGACCGTCTCGCCGCAGCTGGTGGCCACCTCGATCACGTTCAGGCCCGAGAACAACGCATCCAGGCTGGCCACCCGGGTGGCCAGCTCGGCCGGCACGCCCGCGGCGGTGAACCGCTCGGCCAGCCGGTCCAGCGACTCGGAGTCGGCCGGGGCGAGCAGCTTGGGCAGCTCCTGGCCGAGCGAGGCGATCCCGGGGGCGAAATGGGAGACGGTGGCGGCGATGTCCAGCGGCTGGCGCCGGTTGCGCAGGAACCACAGGGCCGACCGCTCGATCATCTTGCGCCCCTCGGCCTGCAGCTCGAGCTGGACGTCGGCCGGGACCACGTTGTCCAGCGTCGCCAGGTCCTTCCAGAGCCGGCGGATGTCGAACACCTCGCGGGCGACCGTGTAGGCCCGCGCGACGTCCGGCGGGCTGGCCCCGGTCTCGTCGTGCAGCCGGTTGGCGAAGGTGCTCCCGGCCCGGTTGACCATGCTGTTGGTGACGTAGGTGGCGATGATGTGGCGGCGCAGCGGGTGGCTGCGCAGCTGGCGGCGGAACCTCTCCCGCAGCTTCGGCGGCATGTAGCGCTCCAGGTCGTCGGCCAGGTAGTCGTCCTCGGGCACGTCGGAGGCGACCAGCTGGTCCTGGAGAGCGATCTTGGAGTAGGCCAGCAGCACCGCCAGCTCCGGACGGGTCAGGCCGAGGCCGGCCGCCCGGCGCTCCGCCAGCTCCTCGTTGTCGGGCAGGAACTCCAGCCGCCGGTCCAGCCGGTTGGACAGCTCCAGGCTGCGCATCAGGCGGTCGTGCTCGTCCAGCAGCTGCGGCGCCTGCGCCTCGGTGACGCTGATCGCCTGCACCTGACGGTAGTTGTCCTGCAGGACCGCGGTGGCGACGTCACCGGTCATGTCGGCCAGCAGCCTGTCGCGCTGCTTGCGGGTCATGTCGCCCTCGTTGACCACCTGGCTCAGCAGGATCTTGATGTTGACCTCGTGGTCGGAGCAGTCGACCCCGCCGGAGTTGTCGATGAAGTCGGTGTTGATCCGGCCGCCCGCCAGGGCGTACTCGATCCGCCCGAGCTGGGTGAAGCCGAGGTTGCCGCCCTCGCCGACGACCTTGGCGCGCAGCTCGGCCCCGTCCACCCGGACGCCGTCGTTGGTGCGGTCGCCGACGTCGGCGTTGGTCTCGCGGGCGGCCTTCACGTAGGTGCCGATGCCGGCGCTCCACAGCAGGTCGACCGGTGCCTTGAGCATGGCGCTGATCAGCTCGTTGGGGGGCAGCGCCTCGGCCCGGAGGTCGAGCAGCCGGCGGACCTCGGCCGACAGCGGGATCGACTTGGCCGAGCGCGGCCAGACCCCGCCGCCCTTCGAGATGCGGCCGGTGTCGTAGTCGGACCAGGAGGAGCGGGGCAGCCCGAACAGGCGCCCGCGCTCGACGAAGCTGGCCTCCGGGTCGGGGTCGGGGTCGAGGAACACGTGCAGGTGGTTGAACGCCCCGACCAGCTTGATGTGGCGGCTGAGCAGCATGCCGTTGCCGAACACGTCGCCGGACATGTCGCCGATGCCGACGACGGTGAAGTCGGTGGTCTGGGTGTCGAGGTCCAGCTCCCGGAACAGCTGCTTGACCGACTCCCAGGCACCCCTCGCCGTGATCCCCATCTTCTTGTGGTCGTAGCCGGCCGACCCGCCGGAGGCGAAGGCGTCGTCCAGCCAGAAGCCGTAGTCCTGGGCGATCGAGTTGGCCAGGTCGGAGAAGGTCGCCGTCCCCTTGTCGGCCGCCACCACCAGGTAGGGGTCGTCCCCGTCATAGCGCACCACGTCCGGCGGGGGGACGACCTTGCCCTCGACCCGGTTGTCGGTGATGTCCAGCAGCCCGCGCATCATCGTCGAATAGCAGGCCACCACCTCGTCCATCAGCGCCTCGCGGCCGCCCTCGACGGGTGGTCTCTTGACCACGAAGCCGCCCTTGGCCCCGACCGGCACGATGACGGCGTTCTTGACCATCTGCGCCTTCATCAGACCCAGGATCTCGGTGCGGAAGTCCTCCCGCCGGTCCGACCAGCGGATGCCGCCCCTGGCCACCCTGCCGCCGCGCAGGTGGACGGCCTCGGTCCGCGGCGAGTACACGAACACCTCGAACATCGGCCGCGGCTTGGGCAGCGACGGCACCCTGCTCGGGTCCAGCTTGACCGACAGGTACGGCTTGGCCTGGCCGCCCTCGCCGGTCTGGTAGTGGTTGGTCCGCAGGGTGGCCTCGACCATGTCGAGGAAGCTGCGCAGGATCCGGTCCTCGTCCAGGTTGGCGACCCGGTCGATGGCCGCGGCCAGCTGCTCCCGCAGCCCCTCCTCCCGCGCCTCCATGCCCTGCGGCTGGGTCGGGTCGAAGCGGGTCTGGAACAGCTCGACCAGCAGGCGGGCGATCTCCGGGTGGCCGGCAAGGGCCTGCTCCATGTACTCCTGGCTGAAGGTCGGCCGGGTCTGTCGCAGGTACTTGCAGTAGGCGCGCAGGACCACGATCTGCCGCCAGGTGAGCCGCGCCCGCAGCACCAGCCGGTTGAAGCCGTCGCTCTCGGCCTCGCCGCGCAGGATGGCGGCGAACGCGTCCTGGAACACGTCGCGGACCCGGCTCAGGTCGAGGTCATTCTCGGTGCCGCCATAGGTCATGCCGAAGTCGTGGATCCAGACCGGGCCGTGGCCGGGCCGGTTGAGCGCGTAGGGCCGCTCGTCGACGACCTCGACCCCCATGTCCTCGAGCATCGGCACCGCGGCCGACAGCGGCAGCGGCCGGTCGGTCCAGAACAGCTTGAACCGTAGCGTCCCCGTCGGCGCCTCCAGCGGCCGGTACAGGTTCATGTTCAGCCCGCCGCGGCTCTCCAGATCCTCCATCCGCTGGATGTCGTACACCGCGTTGCGGGCCGGGAAGTCGTCGAGGTAGGCGGCCGGGAACGCCTCGCCGTACCGGCTGAACAGCTCGTTGCCCTCCTCTTCGCCGTGCAGCTCCAGCAGCAGGGAGTGCAGCTCGTCGGACCAGGAGCGGGTCACCGTGGCCAGCTTGGCCTCCAGCTCCCTGGCGTCGTAGGAGGGCATCCGCCCGGGCGGCACCCGGATGATGAAGTGCAGCCGGGCCAGCACCGACTCCGACAGCCACACCTGGAAGTCGAAGCTCGCCCCAGGGAAGGTGTCGTGGAGCACCACCTCGATGCGCCGGCGCACGGTGGTGGTGTAGCGGTCGCGGGGCACGTAGACCAGGCAGGAGACGAAGCGGCCGTAGTTGTCGTGCCACATGAACAGGCGCACCCGGCGGCGTTCCTCCAGCCGCAGGATGCCCATGGCCGTCTCGAACAGCTGGTCGTCGGAGATCTGGAACAGCTCGTCGCGCGGGAACGTCTCCAGGATGTTGAGCAGCGACTTCCAGTCGTGGCTGTACCTGGGCAGGCCGGCCCGTTCCAGCACCTTGGCCACCTTGCGGCGCAGCACCGGGATGTCGCGCGGGTTCCGGTTGTAGGCGGCCGAGGTGTACAGGCCGAGGAAGCGCCACTCGCCGACGACCTCGCCCTGCTCGTCGAAACGCTTGACCCCGATGTAGTCGAGGTAGGACGGCCGGTGCACGGTGGAGTGCGAGTTGGCCTTGGTGAGCACCAGCACGTGCGGTTCGCGGGCCAGCCGCCTGGCCTCCGGCGGGAGCTTGGCGAAGCTGCCCGACTCCGGCTTGGTCTGTCCCTGGCGCAGGATGCCGAGGCCGGTGCCCCTGACCGGCCGCAGCATGTCCTCGCCGTCCTCCTCCACCAGGTCATAGGCCCGGTAGCCGAGGAAGGTGAAGTGGTGGTCGTCGGTCCACTCCAGCAGCGCCCTGGCCTCGGCCAGCTCGGCCTCGTCGACCGGGGGCGGCCGCTCGGCGAACTCTCCGAGGATCCGCTGGACCTGCTCACGCACGGCCGGCCAGTCCTCGACCGCGTTGCGAACGTCGACCAGGATCTTCTCGACCCCGCCCCTGAGCCGGTCGAGCACCTCGGGCTCGCTCTGCCGGTCGACCTCGAAATGCAGGAACGACTCGCGGATGCCGTCGTCGGCGTCGGGCGGCAGCACCTCGACCAGCTCGCCGGCCTGGTCGCGCCGGACGGCGATCACCGGGTGGATGGGCAGGTGGATGACCAGCCCGTGCCGGTTCAGCTCCATCGCCACCGAGTCGACCAGGAACGGCATGTCGTCGGTGACGATCTCGACGATGGAGTGCCTGGACCGCCAGCCGTGCTCCTCGAACCGGGGGCTGTACACCCTGACCTTGGCCTCGCCGGGCTGGCGACGCTGGGCCAGGCGCCAGTGGGCCAGGGCGGCGCCGTACAGGTCTTCGATCTCGAGCTCGACCAGGTCCTCGGGGGCCAGCCGGTGGTAGTACTGGCTGGCGAACGACTCCACCTGGTCGCGTCGCTTCTCGGGCACCTTCTCGTGGATGGTGGCGACGATCTGCTGCAGGATCTCCGCTTTCGCCCGCTCTGGCTGCGTCGACATGACAGCTCCCTCGTGTGTCCGCCCTGCCCTTCAACCATGGCAGATCGGCCGGCCCGGCGGTAGCGATAGCATGGCCCCATGTCCGAGCTCTCGACCGGGGCTGTCGACGACGCCGTCGCCGGCCTCGCCTTCGACGCCGCCGGCCTGCTCCCGGCGGTTGTCCAGGACGACACCGACGGCGCCGTCCTGATGGTCGCCTGGATGGACGCGGAGGCGGTCCGGCGCACCCTCACCACCGGCCGTACCTGGTTCTGGAGTCGTTCCCGCCGCCGCTACTGGCAGAAGGGGGAG
Organism: Actinomycetes bacterium; assembly: GCA_036003705.1. Lineage (GTDB taxonomy): Bacteria > Actinomycetota > CALGFH01 > CALGFH01 > CALGFH01 > CALGFH01. The sequence continues at coordinate 48,536 of DASYSE010000102.1, forward strand.
ACCTCCGGCAACGTCCAGCAGGTCCGTTCGGTGACCGCCGACTGCGACCGCGACTGTCTCCTCGTTCGGGTGGAGCAGGTTGGGCCGGCGTGCCACACCGGCACGCGAAGCTGTTTCAGCGACACGCTGGTGATCGCCGATGGTGCGCGGCTCGGGGATGTGACCTCGGGCCCGGTTCACCGGGGCGGCGACCCCGAGGCCCCCCAGGCGGACCCCGAGCGGGCGGGGGCCGGCTCGTGACCGCCGCGCCTGGCGGCGTCCTGCCGGGGATCGAGGAGTTCGTGCGCCTGGCAGGGGAGCACTCGGTGGTGCCGGTCTGGCGGGAGCTGCTCGGCGACCTGGAGACGCCGGTTGGGGCGTTCCGCAAGCTCGGCGACCAGGACGGCTCGGTGCTGCTGGAGAGCGTCGAGCACGGCGAGCGCTGGGGCCGGTACTCGTTCATCGGCACCGACCCGTTCGCCACCCTGACCATCAGCGGCGGGCGGGCGTCGTGGACCGGCCGCCCCCCGGCCGGCCTGTCCGACGGGCCGCCGCTGGCGGTGCTCCGCGAGGCGCTGCGCCGGCTGCGCTCGCCGTCCCTGCCCGGGCTGCCGCCGCTGTTCGCCGGCGCCGTCGGCTACCTCGGCTACGACCTGGTCCGCGAGCTGGAGCGCCTGCCCGACCAGACCGAGGACGATCTCCGGTTGCCCGACGGGGTGCTGGTCTTCCCCCGCTCGGTGGTCGTCTTCGACCACCTCGGGCAGCGCCTGGTGCTGGTGGCCAACGTGGTCGTCAACCAGGCGACCGACCTGGACGCCGCCTTTGCCGACGCCTGCAGGCGCCTGGACGCCCTGGCCGCGCGGTTGTCGGTGCCGGTGGGGACGGTGCCGACCCCCCTGCCGGCGGCCGGCCCGCCGGCGGCCGCCTCCAGCGACCTGGCGCCGGGCCGCTACCAGGAGATGGTTCGGATCGCCAAGGAGCACATCCGGGCCGGCGACATCTTCCAGGTGGTCCCGTCGCAGCGGTTCTCGGTGCCGACCACCGCCGACCCGTTCGACGTCTACCGGGTCCTGCGGGTGGTCAACCCCTCCCCGTACATGTACTTCCTGCGCCTGCCGGGCGTGACCATCGCCGGCTCGTCGCCGGAGGTGCTGGTCACCGTCCAGGGTCGCCGGGCCACCATGCGGCCGATCGCCGGCACCCGGCCGCGTGGCGTCGACCAGGAGGCCGACCTGGCGCTGGAGGCCGAGCTCCAGGCCGACCAGAAGGAGCGGGCCGAGCACGTCATGCTGGTCGACCTGGCCCGCAACGACCTCGGCCGGGTCTGCCGGCCGGGCACCGTCAAGGTCGACGACTTCATGCGGGTCGAGCGCTACTCCCACGTCATGCACCTGGTCTCCGACGTGACCGGGGAGCTGGCCGACGGGGTGGCGGCGTTCGACGTGCTGGCGGCCTGCTTCCCGGCGGGCACGGTGTCCGGGGCTCCCAAGGTCCGGGCGATGGAGATCATCGACGACCTGGAGCGCCACCGCCGCGGGCCCTACGCCGGCTGCGTCGGCTACTTCGACTTCTCCGGCAACCTCGACACCTGCATCACCATCCGGACGTTCGTGTTCGTGGACGGCGTCGCCTACTGCCAGGCCGGCGCCGGGGTGGTGGCCGACTCGGTTCCCGAGCGCGAGGAGCGCGAGACCGAAGCCAAGGCCGGCGCCCTGCTGGCCGCCGTCGCCGCCGCCCAGGCCCTCTCCGACGCTCCATCGGCCCCCCGCGACGGCCATCGGCCGGCCGCCGCCCATGCCGGTGGCTGACAACGGCCCCGCCGGCAGGGCGGACGGTCCAGCACCGGCCGGTCGGGGGGCCCCCCTGCGCGGCTCGGCTGGCAGGGCGGACGGTCCAGCACCGGCCGGTCGGGGGGCTCCCCCGCGCGGCTCGGCCGGCAGGGCGGACGGTCCAGCACCGGCCGGTCGGGGGGCTCCTCTGGGCGGCCCGGCGCCGCCGGCCCCCGAGCGGCGGTCGCTGCAGCTGGCCCTCGTGGCGGCGGTGGTCGGGGTGGGGCTGGCCGTGACCGGGGCAGGCCGGCCGTGGGCGACGGTCAGCGCCAACGTCGAGCTGCCCGGGCTCGGCTCGGCCCGGCTCGGCGCCGCCGAGGTCACCGGCAACGACCTGCTGCCCCTCGGCGGGCTCGCCCTGCTCGGGCTGGTGCTGCTGGTCGGGGTGGCCGTGACCAGGGGGCACGGCCGCTGGGCGGTGGGGCTGGCCCTGCTCGCCCTGGGCGGCGCCCTGGCCGTTGGAGCCGTGGTGGGCGGGAACCGGGTCGGCGCCGAGGCCGCCGAACGGGCCGAGCTCGGGCTGCTGGAGGGGGTGCCCGGCGGGACCGGCGTCCAGGTCGCCACCCCGAGGGCCGGCCCGGTCCTGGTCGTGGCCGGCGGCCTGCTGCTGGCCCTGGCCGGCCTGGAGGCGCTCCGGCGCGGGCCGCGCTGGCCGGCGCTCGGCGACGCCTTCCGGGCTCCGCCCGACCGCGTCCAGCCGGTCGCCGACCCCGGCGAGCCGCCCTGGGAAGGTGACTGACCAGGGACCTTACCGCCCTCGAACGAGGCGACCAGCGTCCCCGAACCTGCTCGGGCGATGCTACGGTCGGCCCAACGGCGGAAAGGGGACTGGTTGACGCCCGAGCACCCCTCCAAGGGGACCGTGCTGCTGGTCGAGGACGAGGAGTCCATCGCCGACCTGGTCCGGCTGTACCTGGAGCGCGATGGCTTCCAGGTGGTGTGGCGCACCGACGGCCCGTCCGGCCTGGCCGCGGTCGACGCCGAGCGTCCCCGGCTGGTGCTGCTGGACCTGATGCTGCCCGGCATGGACGGGTTCGAGGTGACCAGGGCGCTGCGCGAGCGGGGCGGCCGGGTGCCGATCATCGTGGTGACGGCCAGGGAGGAGGAGGCCGACCGGGTGCTCGGCCTCGAGCTCGGCGCCGACGACTACGTGACCAAGCCGTTCTCGCCCCGCGAGCTGGTGGCCCGCGTCAAGGCGGTGCTGCGCCGCGCCGAGCCCGAGCCGAGGGCCGGTCTGGAGCCGCCGCTGCACCTCGGCAGCCTCACCGTCGACCCGGCCCGCCACGAGGTCGTGTTCGAGGGCCGCCCGGTGCAGCTCACCGCCCGCGAGTTCGAGCTGCTCTGCTACCTGGTCCGCAACCGGGGCCTGGTCCTGACCCGGGACCAGATCCTCGAGCGCGTCTGGGGCTACTCGTTCCCGGCCGACACCCGGACCGTCGACGTCCACATCCGCCAGCTTCGCGCCAAGCTGGGTGAGCGCGCCCCCATCGCCACCATCCGCGGCGTCGGCTACAAGGCAGAGGACCGCGGGAGCGTCCCAGGCGCCCAAGGGGGGCCATCCATGGGGCCCGGCCCCCGGCCCGGGTCGGAGCAGGGCTGATGGGGCGGGGCGGGGGGTCGTTGCGGGGACGGCTGGTGCTGGCGTTCGTGGCCGTCGCCGTCCTGGCCGCCGTGCTGATCGGGGTCATCACCCTGTCCCTGGTCCGCCTGGTGCCCGAGCGCGGCCTGGAGCGGCAGCTCGCCGACCAGGCGGTGGCCGTCACCGAGGCGGCCAACGGCCCGCCCCCTGCCCGAGGGGTGTGCGCGTTCGTCCGCGCCCTCCGGGTCGGCGACACCGAGGCGTACAGACTGGGCCGCAACGACCGGACGACCACGCCGCTCGCGGTCGCCTGCCAGCCACCCGGCCGCCGGCGCGGGATCCCCCTGGCCCCGGTCCCCGACATCGACCTGGCCGCCACCCTGGCCCGAGGCGAGGTCGTCAGCGGCACCAGCGACGGGCTGGCCTGGGCGGTCGCCCCGGCCGAGCGGGCCGTCCGCGGCGGCCGCGGCGGCGTGCTGCTGGTCCACGAGGTCCGCCGCCTCGGCGTCAGCCTGTTCCCGGTCGTCGCCTGGCGGCTGCTGCTGGCGACCGCCCTGGCCGTCGTGGTGGCGGCGCTGGTCGCCTGGCTGCTGGCCGGCCGGCTCACCGCGCCGCTCGGCCGGCTGGTCGCGGCCGCCCGCCGTGTCGGCGGCGGTGACCTGTCGACAAGGGTGCAAGTCGACGGCGACGACGAGGCTGCCGAGGTGGCCTCGGCCTTCAACGACATGGCCGCCGGCCTGGAGCGCGCCCAGGGCGAGCAGCGCGCGTTCCTGGCCAGCGTTGGCCACGAGCTCAAGACCCCCCTCACCACCATCCAGGGCTACACCGAGGCGCTGCTGGACGGCACCGTCGAGGACCCGGCCGAGCGCCGCCGCTCGCTGGTCCGGGTCCACGCCGAGACCGTCCGCCTGGCCCGCCTCATCCAGGACCTGCTCGACCTGGCCCGCCTCGGCCGCGGCCAGTTCGCCGTCAGCACCGTCGACGCCGATGTCGGCGCCGTGCTGCGGGAGGCGGTGGCGGCGGCCACCGAACGGGCATCCCGGCGCGAGGTCACCGTCACCACCCGCCTCGCCCGCGTCCTCCACGCCCACGTGGACCCTGGCCGGCTCCGCCAGGTGCTGGACAACCTGCTCGACAACGCCACCCGCTCCAGCCCCCCCGGCCGCCAGGTGCTGGTCGCGGCCAGGCCGCTGGACGGTGGCGGGGTTGAGGCGGCCGTGGTCGACCAGGGCCCCGGCATCTCGGCCGAGGACCTGCCCCACGCCTTCGACCGCGGCCATCTGTGGTCCCGCTACCGAGGCACCCGCGAGGTCGGTTCCGGTCTCGGCCTGGCGATCGTCAAAGCCCTCTGCGACGCCATGGGCGTCGCCATCCGCGCCGAGTCCGGGAACGGCGGCGGCACCGCCTTCCGCCTCATCCTCCCCCCGGCCCGCACCGCGCCGCCCAGCGGCGGCCCACCGATCGGCCCGACCACCCCGACCGAGCTTCCCACCCGCCCGCTGCCCCGAGCCCGCGGCCGATGAGGGACGAGCGTTGCTGAGGGGCGCTGGCTGCGAGCAGGCGGATCGGACGGACTAGAATCATCGCCTGTGACCTCGACCGGTTCCTTCCTTGCCCGGGCGGTGGCCGACGCCAGGTCGGACGCCGAGCGCCGGGCGGCACGCCTGCCCCCTGCCGCGGTGCGGGCTGCCGCGGCGACCGCCCCGACCGCACGGGGGCTGCGGGCCGCTGTCGGTCGCGGGCCGGAGGGGCCCCGAGTGATCGCCGAGGTCAAACGCCGTTCGCCATCCAAGGGCGACATCCGCATCGACCTCGACCCGGCCGCCCTGGCCGCCGCCTACGCCGCCGGCGGCGCCTGCGCGATCAGCGTCCTGACCGAGCCGCGCCATTTCGCCGGCAGCCCCGCCGACCTGCTGGCGGCGCGGGCCGCGGTCGAGCTGCCGGTGCTCCGCAAGGACTTCGTCACCACCCCCTACCAGGTGTGGGAGGCGCGCGCCTGGGGCGCCGACGCGGTCCTGCTGATCGTGGCCGCGCTCCGGCCCGCCGAGCTCCGCGCCCTGCTCGACGAGACCGCCGAGGCGGGCCTGGACGCGCTGGTCGAGGTCCACACGGTGGCCGAGGCGGAGGCGGCCGCCTCCGCCGGCGCCAACCTGGTCGGGGTGAACGCCCGCGACCTGGCCACCCTCCAGGTCGACCCCGGCCGCTTCGCCGACGTCCGCCAGGCCCTGCCCGGCGGGACGATCCTGGTCGCCGAGAGCGGCATCCGCGACCGCGCCGACGTGCAGGCGGCCGGCGACGCCGGCGCCGACGCCGTCCTGGTCGGCGAGGCCCTGGTCCGCGCCGACGATCCGACGAAGGCCGTCCGCGAGCTTCTTGCGTCGTCGGATCGTCGGGATGCGATGGACCGGCAGGGCGCAAGCGCTGCCACCGAGCCCGTTCCTGCTGAGCAATAGGAGGACAGATGGCCGCGCCCCGCAAGATCCTGCTCGGTGAGGACGAGCTGCCGACCGCCTGGTTCAACATCGTGCCCTCGATGCCGACCAAGCCCGATCCCTACCTGCACCCGCAGACCCGCGAGCCGGTCGGGCCGGACGCGCTGGCGCCGCTGTTCCCCATGGCCCTGATCGGCCAGGAGGTCTCCACCGACCAGTGGGTCGACATCCCCGGTCCGGTGCTCGACACCTACAAGCTGTGGCGGCCGACCCCGCTGGTCCGCGCGCTCGACCTCGAGCGCGCGCTGGGCACCCCGGCCCGCATCTACTACAAATACGAGGGCGGGTCGCCGGCCGGCTCCCACAAGCCCAACACCGCCGTCGCGCAGGCGTTCTACAACAAGGCCGAGGGTATCGCCCGGCTCAGCACCGAGACCGGGGCCGGCCAGTGGGGCAGCGCCCTGGCGTTCGCCTGCGCCCGGTTCGGCCTGGAGTGCAAGGTCTACATGGTGCGGGCCTCCTACGACGGCAAGCCCTACCGGCGCTCGCTCATGGAGACCTGGGGGGCCAGCGTCATCCCGTCGCCGTCGCCGGAGACCAACGCCGGCCGGGCCGTCCTCGGCCAGCACCCCGACTCGCCCGGGTCGCTCGGCATCGCCATCTCCGAGGCGGTCGAGGACGCCGCCCTGCGCGAGGACACCCACTACGCGCTCGGCAGCGTGCTCAACCACGTGCTGCTCCACCAGACCGTCATCGGCCTCGAGCTGAAGGCGCAGCTCGAGCAGGCCGGCGTCGAGCCCGACGTGCTGGTGGCCTGCGTCGGCGGCGGGTCCAACTTCGGCGGCTTCACCTTCCCGCTGCTGGCCGAGAAGCTGGCCGGCCGCAGGAGCACCAGGGTCGTCGCGGTCGAACCGACCGCGGCCCCGACCCTCACCGAGGGCCGGTTCGAGTACGACCTCGGCGACCAGGCCGGCATGACCCCGCTGCTGCCCATGTACACGCTGGGGGCCGACTTCATCCCAGCCCCGATCCACGCCGGCGGGCTGCGCTACCACGGCGACTCGCCGCTGGTGTCGCTGCTGCGCAAGGAGGACCACATCGAGGCCGTCGCCTACCCGCAGTCCAAGGTCTTCGAGGCGGCCGTGCAGTTCGCCCGCACCGAGGGCATCCTGCCGGCCCCCGAGCCGGCGCACGCGATCCGGGCCGTGATCGACGAGGCCCTGCGCTGCAAGGAGGAGGGTCGCGAGGAGACCATCGTGTTCAACCTCTGCGGCCACGGCCACTTCGACCTCAAGGCCTACGAGGATTACCTGTCCGGGAACCTCCTGGATGTCTGACCACGGCCCAGCCGGCATGGGGCACGGTCCGTCGGCGGCCGCCGGGCTGCAGGCCGACGACGGCCCAGCCGGCTTGGGGCACGCTCCGTCACCGGCCGCCGGGGTGGGCACGGCGGAGGTATTGCACCGGCCGGACCCGCTCGGGCACTTCGGCGCCTGGGGCGGGCGTTTCGTCCCAGAGGTGCTGATGGCCGCCCTCGACCAGCTCACCGACGCCTTCGAAGAGGCCATCGCCGACCCGGAGTTCGTGGCCGAGCTGGAGGCGTTGCGGCGCGACTACGCCGGCCGGCCGACCCCGCTGTTCCCGGCCAGGCGGCTGTCGCGGGAGCTGGGACTGCGGCTGTGGCTCAAGCGCGAGGACCTGCTCCACACCGGCGCCCACAAGCTCAACAACTCCCTCGGCCAGCACCTGCTCACCCGCAGGATGGGCAAGCCGCGGGTGATCGCCGAGACCGGTGCCGGCCAGCACGGCGTCGCCACCGCCACCGCGGCCGCCCTGCTCGGTCAGGAGTGCGTCGTCTACATGGGCGAGGAGGACACCCGACGCCAGCACCTCAACGTCGTGCGCATGCGGCTGCTCGGCACCGAGGTGCGGACGGTGGCCACCGGCACCGCGACCCTCAAGGACGCCATCAACGAGGCCCTGCGGGACTGGGTCGAGTCGGTCGGGTCGACCCACTACGCCATCGGCTCGGTCGTCGGCCCCCACCCGTTCCCCCTCATGGTCAGGGAGTTCCAGCGGGTGATCGGGGACGAGGCCCGCGGCCAGATCCTGGCCGCCGAGGGGCGGCTGCCCGACCTGGCCGTGGCCTGCGTCGGCGGCGGGTCGAACGCGGCCGGGCTGTTCGCCGCCTTCATCGACGACGAGCCGGTTCGCCTGGTCGGGGTCGAGGCCGGCGGCCGCGGGCCCCAGCCGGGCCACCATGGGGCCTCGCTCGGCCTCGGCGAGGCCGGCGTGCTCCACGGCGCCCGCTCCTACCTGCTCCAGGACGCCGACGGCCAGGTCCTGCCCACCCACTCTGTCTCGGCCGGTCTCGACTACCCGGGGGTCGGCCCGGAGCACGCCTTCTGGAAGGACGCCGGTCGGGTCTGCTACGAGCGCGCCCTCGACACCCTCGCCCTCGACGGGTTCCGCCTCCTCGCCCGCACCGAGGGCCTGCTTCCCGCCCTCGAGCCGGCCCACGCGGTCGGCTGGCTCGCTCAGGCCGCCCGCGACGGCCGGGTCGCCCCCGGCTCCCTGGTCGTCCTCAACCTCTCCGGCCGCGGCGACAAGGACGTCGAGACCGTCTCCGCCCTGCTGGCCGACCCCGACCCTCCACCCGACCCTGCCGATGCCTGACCCCGGACCGCCTGCACCCGCCCCCGGAGCCCCCGGCGGTCCGGCCGGGTTGGTCGACCAGGGCCCCCCATCCCCCGGTTCCGACCCCGGTGCCGTTGGTGACCCTGCCGGCTCGATGGCGGCGGCCTCCACATCCCTGGGATCCCCCGGTTCCGCGGCGGCGGGGACCCGGCTGGGCGTGGCGGCCAGCATGCCGGCGCCGCTGGAGCGGCTGGAGGGGCGGCTGGACCAGCTGCGGCGGGACGGGACGGCGGCCCTGATCGCCTACGGGGTCGCCGGGTACCCGGACCTGGACGGGTCGCTGGCGGCCTTCCGGGCGATGGCCCAAGCGGGCGCCGACGTGCTCGAGGTCGGCCCGCCCTACTCCGACCCGCTGATCGACGGGCCGGTCATCCAGCGGGCGGTCACCGCGGCGCTCGACGCCGGGACCCGCCTGGACGACGTCCTCGGCCTGGTCGACGAGCTGACCGCCAGCGTGGATGCGCCCGTGGTGCTGCTCGTCTACTACAACCTGGTGGCCCACCGCGGCCCCAGGCGGTTCGCGGCCGAGCTGGCCGCCGCCGGGGCCTGCGGCGCGGTCGTGCCCGACCTGCCGCCCGAGGAGGCGGGGGAGTGGCTGGACGCGGCCCGGGTGGCCGGGGTCGCCCCGGTGTTCCTGGCCGCCCCGACCTCCAGCGACGCCCGCCTGGCCGCGGTCGCCCGCTCCGGCCGGGGCTTCGTCTACGCCCAGGCGTCGCTGGGCGTGACCGGCCTGCGGGCCTCGCTGGCCGCCGGCATCGAGGACCTGGTCGGCCGGGTCCGCGCCCACACCGACCTCCCCGTCTGCGCCGGCATCGGCGTCTCCACCGCCGAGCAGGCCGCCGAGGTGGCCAGGTTCGCCGACGGCGCCATCGTCGGCACCGCCCTGGTCCGCCGCCTCGGCGACGGCGGCCTCGACGGCCTGCGGACCCTCACCGCCGAGCTCGCCGACGCCGTCCACACCGCCCGCAGCCGTCGGTGACCGCCGCGCGACCAGCCGCGAGCGCATGGCATACTGCCGGCGGCGGCGCGACGAGGAGGTCACCCGGCTGCTCGGGCTCGGGGCCACCCTGGTGGCCGACCGGCGGCAGCCCGACGGGACCGGTTGGGCCGTGCTGGCCGACCCCGAGGGCAACGAGTTCTGCGTTGAGCGCAGCGCCGCCGAACGGACCGCCGGTCCAGCCACCACCGGCTGACGGCAACGCCGAATCCAGGCGTCCCCCCTCAGCCCAGGTCCAGGCCGACCTGAGCGGCGAGGAAGGTGAGGATGTCGGCGTGGAGCTCGACGGTGCGGCGGACCGAGCGGGCGCCGTGGCCGGCCTGGCGCTCGCGGCGGAACAGGACCGGACGGCCGGAGGTGGTGGCGGCCTGCAGGGCGGCGCACATCTTGCGGGCGTGCAGCGGGTCGACCCGGGTGTCGGAGTCGAAGACCGTGAACAGCACCGCCGGGTAGGCGGTCCCCTGGACGACCTTGTGGTACGGCGAGTAGCCGATCAGCCAGCCCAGCTCGGTCGGGTCGGCGGCCCGCCCGTACTCGTCGTTCCAGGTCTCGCCGAGGCCGAAGCGCTCGTAGCGGACCATGTCGAGCAGGGGGGCGCTGCAGGCCACGGCCGCGAACAGCTCCGGCCGCTGGGTGAGGGCGGCCCCGACCAGCAGCCCGCCGTTGGACCCGCCGGCGATGGCCAGCCGCTCCGGTGAGGTCCAGCCGCCGGCGATCAGGTGCTCGGCGGCGGCGGCGAAGTCGTCGAACACGTGCTGTTTGTTGGCCCGCATCCCGTCCCGGTGCCAGGCCTCGCCCTCCTCGCTGCCGCCGCGCAGGTTGGCGATCGCGTACACCCCGCCCTGCTCGACCCAGGCGGCCGTGACCGCGCTCCAGGCCGGTGTCTGCGAGATGTTGAAGCCGCCGTAGCCATACAGGATCGTCGGCCGGGACCCGTCCGGGGTCGACCCGTCCCGGTGCAGCACGAACAGCCGCACCTCGGTGCCGTCCATGGAGCGGTAGGTCTCCTGCCGGGTGGTCACCCCGCCCAGCAGGTCGACCTGGCCGGGGGCGTCCATCCACAGCTCGAGGCGAGCGTCGGGGACCCGGTAGCGGTACACGCGGGGCGGGGTGATGAAGTCGGTGTAGCCGAGGAAGACCTCGTCGCCGCCGTCGGGTCGGGCGGAGACGCCGAGCACCGACCCGGGCCCGGGCAGGTCGACCCCCGCCCGCACAGCCCCGGTCTGCCGGTCGTGCACCACCGCCCGTCCCACCGCGTGCCGGCTGGACGCCACCACCAGAGCGTCGTCGGTGAGGGCGAACCCTTCGAGCACGTCGCCGGACTCCGGCACCAGGTCGCGCCACGCCGCCGGCTCCGGCCGGGTCGGGTCGGCGACCACGATCCGGAAGCGGGGCGCATCCAGGTTGGTGTGGAGGTACAGCCGGCCGTCGACCCCGACCCGGCCGTCGGTCTCCGCGTCGACGCCCTCCTGGACGGTACGCAGGGCCCCGTCGCCGGCCAGGTCGGCGATGTACAGGTCGTTGCGGGGCGCGGTCCCGGCCGCGGACCCGACCAGCAGCCAGCGGCCGTCGAGGGAGATCCGCAGCGAGTGGTACTCGGTCTTCTCCCGGCCCTCGCCGAACACCAGCTCGTCGCCGTCCGGGTCGGTCCCCACGCGGTGGCGCCACACCCGCCGGTGGAAGGCCGCCTCTCCCTGGGGCACCGCGTCGGCGGGCAGCCGGCGGCCGTAGTAGTAGGTGTCGCCGCCGGGCAGCCAGGCCAGCGGGCAGTAGCGGGTACGGTCGATCGGGCCCTCGACGACCTGGCCGCCGGACACGTCCATGATCCAGAGCGAGGCCTCCTCGTCGCCGCCCTGGGACAGGAAGTAGGCCAGCCGTTCGCCCTCCAGCGACGGCACCCAGCCGTCGAGGGTGATGGTGTCGTCGTCGGCCAGGGCGCTCGGGTCGATCAGGACCCGCTCGGTCCCGTCGGCCTCCCGAACCAGCAGCACCGGGTGCTGCTGGTCGCCGCGGCGGCGCTGGAGGAACGCCCTGCCACCCCGCAGCACCGGCACCGTGACCAGCCCGGCCCCAAGCAGCCGCTCCAGCCGGTCCCGCACCGCCGCCCGGCCCGGCCTGCCCTCCATCCACCCGGCCAGCAGCTCGTCCTGGGCCTTGCTCCACGCCTCGGTGTCGTCGGCGTCGGCCTCCTCCAGCCACCGGTAGGGGTCGGCAACCCGGAAGCCGTGCAGCTCCTCGACCAGGTCGAGCCGTCGGGCGGGCGGGTACCGCATAGGTGAACCTCCGGTGGGTCGTCCAGGCGGAAGGGCATCGTAGCGGTGGCCACCGACCCTGCGGCGGCACCGTCCACAGATTCGCGCAAGCACTCGAACACGAGTTCGATGCACGTTAGATTCCTCGCGAGTGGTGCCCGAGGCGGGACTCGAACCCGCACGCCCTTTCGGGCAATCGCTTTTGAGGCGATCGCGGTTGCCGTAATTACGCCACTCGGGCTCGCCAGAGGAGGGTAGCGGAATGCGGCCAGAGTGGGAAGTGACCCTGGTCCTGAGGCTTGTCGGGGCAGGCCTGAACGACTGCGTGATCGCGCGGCAGACCGGTATTCCTCGGGGTACGGTCCGCCAGTGGCGGATCGGCCGGGTGCCGAACTTCCGGCGTCAGTCCGGCACATGCGCCATATGCTCAGGCGACCCTCGAGCGCTCCCCCTGCCCGCTTACACCTACCTCCTCGGCCTCTATCTCGGTGACGGGTGCCTCACGGCGTGTCCGCGGGACGTGTACAAGCTGCGGATCGCCTGCGCAGAGCGATATCCGGAACTCGTTCGGTACTGCGAGCTTGCGATGGCCGAGGTCCTTCCCAACAAGACCAACAAGGTCGGCCGGACCAGGAAGACGAACGAGCGCTGCTGGGAGGTCTACTCCTTCTCCAAGCACTGGCCGTGTCTGTTCCCGCAGCATGGGCCCGGCAGGAAGCACGAGCGGAAGATCGAGCTGACCATGTGGCAGCAGGAACTGGTCGACGCCGACCCGCGCCCGCTGGTGCGGGGGCTGCTGCACTCCGACGGCTGCCGGGTGCTGAACTGGGTGAACGGGACGCCGTACCCCAGATACCACTTCAGCAACGTGTCGGCGGACATCCGGGGGATCTTCGGGCGGGCCTGCGACCAGCTCGGGATCGAGTGGCGGCCGAACAATCCGTGGAGCCTCTCGGTGGCCAGGCGGGGAAGCGTCGCCCTGCTCGACGAGTTCGTGGGGCCAAAGCGGTGAGGCCCGAGGATCGGCACGGGGTTGGCCGGGGTCGGCGCTACCTGACCCTGGCGGGGTCGATTCGCGCGATGGTGGTGCCGCTGGCGGCCCACACCGACCCGGCGCCGACGGCGAGACCCCGGACGTCCCGCAGGTGTCTGGTCGAGATTGCGACCGCGGCCCGGCCCGCGTCGGGGTGGAGGAGGGCCAGGGCCCCTTCGTAGCCTTGCACCACCCACACGCCGGCGTCGTCGACGGCTACCCGGGTGGCGCCGGCGACCGGGATCCTGGCCACCGTCCGGGCGGTGGCGGGGTCGATTCGCAGGACGGTCGAGTTCCCAGGGTCGGCCAGCCAGACGCCGCCGTGGCCGATGGCGATGGCCTGCGCCCCGCCGATCGGGCCACCGGCGGGGATCACCGCCACGACCCGGTTGGTGGCCCGGTCGATCTGCTCGGCGCGGCCTTGCATGGTGGCAATCCACACGGCCCGCTCGTCGGCCGCCACGGCCAGGGGATCGCCGGTGACGGCGATGCGGGCAACGACCCGGTTGCGCGCCGGGTCGATCCGGAGCAGCTTGCTGTCCCGATACCTCCCGGGCGCCGCGTTGGCGCAACAGACCAGCCAGACGGCGTCGTCCTGGGCGGCGACCCCGATCGGCTCGTAGAGGGACGAGCCGGTGTCGACCTTGCCCACCACCCGGTTGCCCGCCGGGTCGATGCGCCACACCATCCCGGCGGTGGCCGCCACCCAGACCGCGCCGGCGCCGACCGCGATCGCCCGCGCCTGGCGGCCGGACCGCGGCAGCTGGATGATGGCCACCACCCGGTTGGTGGCCGGGTCGACCCTCGACACCGTCCCGTTGGTGTTGGTCACCCACAGCGACCCGGCGCCGAACGCCAACTGCAACGGGATCCCGGCCATGCCGATCTCCGCCACGACCGGGGACGCCGCCAGCGTCCTGGTGCTCGGTTGGACGGTCGGCGGGGCCGGCTCCCGGGTGGCCGCCGGGGGCAGGCTGCCGGCGGTGACCCGCCCCACCGCGACCAGGGCGACCAGCAGCAGCCCGGCCGCCAGGGCAGCCGGTGGTACCCGCCTCGGCGCCGCCATGTTGCGGCCATGATTCCCGAACCTCCCGCCATCATGCTCGGCCACCGATCCGCCAGGCCACCCGCCGTAGTTTCGTGCGCCGTGTTGCGGTACAGTCCAGCCGTTGCGACCTGGCCCGAAGCTGCGGTGGGACGTCCGTCTGATGGTGGCTTGGGTCGCGGACGTTGGCTTTGCATCGGTCGACAGTCCCCGGGCGGTCGATGTCGTGAGGACCTCCGGGGCTAGCGACAGCAACGGGAAGGGAGGCAGTACCTTGAAGGCAGGCCACAGGCTCCTTCGTCTGGTCGCCGTGCTCGGGATCCTGGTCCTCCTGGCTGCGGGCTGCAGCCGGGAGAAGGAGTCGCCCTCCGCCGGCGGCGGCGGGAGCAAGACCGTGAAGATCGGCTTCGTGGGGCCGCTCACGGGGTCGCTGGCATCGCTCGGCCTCGGCATGAAGAACTCGATCGACCTGGCCGTCAAGCAGGCCAACGAGGCGAAGAAGATCGAGGGCTGGACGATCGTGTTTGATCCTCAGGACGACGCCGGAAAGCCCGAGACCGGCGCCAACGCCGCCAACAAGCTGGCCTCCGACCCCCAGATGGCCGGGGTGATCGGGACCCTGCAGTCCTCGATCTCCCAGCAGGTCGCTCCGGTGCTCTCGCGGGCCAACATCGCCCAGATCTCACCCGCCAACACCAATGACACCCTGACCAGGGGCACCGACTTCGCGACCAGCCCGAAGCGGGTCTGGCCCACCTACTTCCGCCTGGCGACGCTCGACTCGCTCCAGGGCCCGTTCGCCGCGGACTACGCCTACAACCAGGCGGGCTTCAAGTCGGTGGCGACCGTCCACGACAAGCTGACCTACGGCCAGGGGCTGGTGTCGACCTTCACCGGGCAGTGGAAGAAGGACGGCGGCACGGTCACCTCGGCCAACACCATCGCCGAGGGCGACCGCGACTTCGGCGCCCTGGTGACCAAGATCGTCAACGAGAAGCCGGACTTCGTGTACTACGGCGGCCAGTTCCCCGAGGCCGCCCCGCTGTCGGCCCAGCTCAAGGACCGCGGCTTCAAGGGTCCGGTGATGGGCGGCGACGGCATGCAGGCTGACGACTTCATCAAGGGCGGCGGCTCCGACGGCGACCTCGGCACCCAGGTCGGCGCGCCGGTGGCCAAGCTGCCCGAAGCCGCCACCTTCACCAGCGCCTACGACGGCGGCGGGTACAAGGAGGAGTCGGGACCGTACGGGGCGCTCACCTACGACTCCGCCAACGTGCTGATCAACGCGCTGGCCACCGCGCTGCCCGGAAAGGACAGCGTCGAGGCGGCCAGACCGGATATCGTGAAGGCGGTGCAGGACACGAAGGACTTCAAGGGCATCACCGGAACCCATGGGTTCGATGAGTTCGGGGACACCTCGAACAAGGTCCTGACCGTCTACAAGGTTGAAGGCAAGAAGTGGAAGGATGCGTTCACGGGCCAGTTCGAGGGCTGACCGCGGTCGCTCCTAGCAGCATCGTAGCCGGGTGAGGGGGTTTGGCAGGCGGTCAGCGGCCGGCGTCGGCCCCCTCACCGGACTCGTGGCACAAGGCTCAGGACCATTGGCGCGAACCGTGGAGTCCAAGTGGACGAACTCATCCAGCAGCTCGCCAACGGGATCACCAAGGGCTCGTACTACGCCCTGATCGCCCTCGGCTACACGATGGTCTACGGCATCATCCAGCTCATCAACTTCGCCCATGGCGAGGTCTTCATGCTGGGTGCCTTCATCGGGCTGTGGACCTTCAACTTCGGGGCGTCGGCCTTCGGCTGGGGCTCGGGCTCCCTGGTCGCCCTGTTCCTCGTCCTGCTCGCCGCCATCCTGCTGACGCCGCTGGTCGGGCTCGGACTCGAGCGGTTCGCCTACCGGCCGCTGCGCAACGCGCCTCGGCTGGCGCCGCTGATCACCGCCCTCGGGGCGAGCTTCGCCCTCCAGCAGCTGGTGGCCGTCTTCTATACGAGAGGCTTCCCCGCCTATCCCAAGCTGTTCCCCGACGGCTCCATCATGATCGCCGGCGCCCAGATCAAGTACCTCTGGATCTTCATGGTCGGCCTGGCGCTGCTGCTCATGCTCGGGCTCGCCGCCTTCATCCGCACGACCCGGATGGGCAAGGCGATGCGGGCGACGGCCGAGGACCGCGACACCGCCCGCCTCATGGGCATCAACGTCGACATGACGATCGCGCTGACCTTCATCATCGGGTCGGCGCTGGCCGGCGTCGGCGGGGTGCTCGCCGGCCTGTACCTGGGCCAGGTCAACTTCTTCATGGGCTTCATCGCCGGCCTGAAGGCGTTCACCGCCGCGGTGCTCGGCGGTATCGGCAACATCGCCGGCGCCGTGCTCGGGGCGTTCCTGCTCGGCATCCTCGAGACGTTCGGCGCCCGGTACCTCGGGGGACAGTGGCAGAACGTGTTCGCCTTCGCGATCCTGATCCTCGTCCTGGTGTTCCGCCCGACCGGGCTGCTGGGTGAGAAGGTCGGTGCCTGATGACCACCACGGCAGCGTCGCAGGAGGCATCGGCTGGCGGCGCCTTGGCGCGCATCTGGTCCCGGGTCCGCCTGCCGCTGGTGGCCGCTCCCGCCGGCGGGATCGTCGCCGTCGCCGGGGCCTACCTGTTCTGGACGCTGCGGACGATCCAGGTCCGCGGCGTGCCGGTCGCCGGCGACCTGCGAAACTTCGGGTTCGGCGGGGTGCGGCTGTATGCGCTGCTGCTCGGGCTGGTGGCGATCGTGCAGGGTGCCCTGCTGCTCAGCCGGCCCAGCCTGCGGAACAGGGCGCAGGCGACCGCGCTCGGGCGCCTCGGCCTCGGCCTGGCCGCCGTCCCGATCGCCTGGATGTTCGTGCTGGTCGCCTTCAACGAGGTCCCGATGGCCGACATCGGACCTGGCGCGTGGGTCACGCTGGCCGGGGGCGTGCTGGTCTGGCTGAGTGCCCGGGGCCTGGTCGACGCTCCGGCGGGACCCGTTCAGGGGGAGTGGCCGCGGCGATCGCTCCTGGCGGACGTCGGGGTCCTGCTGGTCGCCGAGGTGGCCGCGTTCCTGGTGTTCCTGCATGGTGTCGAGGTCGATGACCCCAGCGCCTTCCTCGGGTACTTCGTGGCCCTGGTTGGCCTGTCCTCGGCCCTGGCCAGCCTGGGGGTGTTCAAGGGGCTGGCCGGCCCGCTGCACCGGGTACGGCTCGTCGCGATCCTCATCATGGTGGCCCTGCTTCTGCTCTTCCCGCTGACCCAGTCGGGCAACACCTTCTGGGTGCGCGTCGCGGCGCAGGCCGGAGTGCTGGTCATCGCCGCCCTCGGGCTGAACATCGTGGTCGGCTCGGCCGGCCTGCTCGACCTCGGTTACGTCGCCTTCGTCGCCATCGGGGCCTATACGGCCGCCCTCACCGGGGAGGCGGCGCTCACCAGCCAGTTCGGGAACTCGCTCCCGCACATCCCGTTCCTGCTGGTGCTCTTCTTTGTCGCCCCGCTGGTGGCGGCGCTGTTCGGTGTGATGCTGGGCGCGCCGACGCTGCGTCTGCGCGGCGACTACCTGGCCATCGTCACCCTCGGCTTCGGCGAGATCGTGCGCATCACCTTCAACAACATCGACCCGGTGACGCGCGGCCCCAACGGCATCGCCTCGATCGGGGACCCGGGCCTCGGAGGCTGGAACATGTCCCAGGGCCTGTCCTTGGGCGGCACGTCGGTGACCGGCACCGCCGTCTATTTCTACCTGTGCCTTGGCATCATCGGGCTGGTGCTCGCCGTCATCTACCGGATGAGCGCGTCGAGGATCGGGCGTGCCTGGATCGCGATCCGGGAGGACGAGGTCGCCGCGGCGGCGATGGGCATCAACACCACGCTGACCAAGCTGCTGGCCTTCGGCGCGGGTGCGTTCTTCGCCGGCATGGCGGGCACGGTCCTGGCCCACCTCGGAACCCAGGTGTCGCCCGACTCCTACACCTTCGAGATCTCGGTCCTGATCCTGGCCATGGTGGTGCTCGGCGGTATCGGGAACCCACCGGGCGTCGTGCTGGGGGCCATCATCCTCACGTTCCTGCCCGAGAAGCTGCGTGATTTCTCGGATATCCGCTTCCTGATCTTCGGCATCGCCCTGGTCCTGATCATGCGGTTCCGGCCGGAGGGGCTGCTGCCGTCGGCGCGCCGCCGCCGCGAGCTGCATGCCTCCGCCGACGAGGCGGCGGCCGAGGATCAACAGCTGTTCGACGTGAGGGCGGGCGCGTGACCGCCGGCACCCCGGCCGCCGCCGGGCACGGCAACGGCGCCCTGCTGGAGGCCCGCAAGGTCACCCGCCGGTTCGGCGGTCTGGTCGCCGTGAAGGAGGTCGATCTGCGCGTCGACAAGGGCCAGATCGTCGGGTTGATCGGTCCCAACGGCGCCGGCAAGACCACCTTCTTCAACTGCATCACCGGCATCTACGCGCCGAGCGAGGGCGATGTGCTGTTCGAGGGGGAGCGCATCAACGGCCAGCCGCCCAACCGCATCACCGCCCGGGGCATCGCCCGCACGTTCCAGAATCTTCGCCTGTTCGGCAACATGACCGCCCTCGAGAACGTCCTCGTCGGGCGGCACTGCCGCACCCGGGAAGGCCTGCTGACCGCCATCCTGCGCACCCCGAAGTTCCGGCGCGAGGAGCAGGAGAGCCGCGACCGCGCGATGGAGCTGCTGCAGTTCGTCGGCCTTGCCGGCAAGGAGGAAGAGCTGGCCCACAACCTGCCCTACGGCGACATGCGCCGGCTCGAGATTGCCCGGGCGCTGGCCACCGAGCCCAAGCTCGTGCTGCTCGACGAGCCCACCGCCGGGATGAACCCGCAGGAGACGGCCAGGGCGGCCGAGCTGGTCGAGCGGACGCGCTCCCAGGGCCTGGCCATCGTGGTGATCGAGCACGACATGAAGTTCCTGATGCGTATCTCCGACCGCGTGACCGTCCTCGACCATGGCGAGAGGCTCGCCGAGGGCCGGCCCCAGGAGGTCCAGCGGGACCCGAAGGTCATCGAGGCCTATCTCGGGAAGGCGGCGTCGTAGATGGGCGAGACGCTGCTGGACGTCAAGGACATCCACGTCTTCTACGGCAACATCGAGGCCGTCAAGGGGATGTCGTTCCACGTCGACCGGGGCGAGATCGTCACCCTCATCGGGGCCAACGGCGCCGGCAAGACAACCACCCTACGCACCGTCTCCGGCCTGCTGCGGCCGAGGGAGGGGGCGATCTTCTACGACGGTCAGCGCATCGATCTCCTGCCGGCCCACGAGATCGTCATCCTGGGGGTCGCCCAGTCCCCGGAGGGGCGGCGCATCTTCCCGCGCATGAGCGTGCAGGAGAACCTCGACATGGGGGCGTTCACCCGCAAGGACGCCGGGCAGCGGGAGGACCTGGAGCGCATCCTCGAATTGTTCCCGATCCTCAGGGAGCGGGCCCGGCAGGCGGCCGGGACCCTCTCCGGGGGCGAGCAGCAGATGCTGGCCATCGGCCGGGCGTTGATGGCCAAGCCCAAGCTGCTGCTGCTGGACGAGCCCTCGATGGGCCTTGCCCCGATCGTGGTCCAACGCATCTTCGAGATCGTCCGGGAGATCAACGAGCAGGGAATGACCGTCCTGCTCGTCGAGCAGAACGCGGCCCAGGCGCTGAGCCTGGCCCACCGCGGCTACGTGATCGAGACCGGCAAGATCGTCCTCGAGGACGAGGCCAGGTCGCTGCTGGCCAACGAGCGGGTGCGCAAGGCCTACCTCGGCGAGGAGTAGCAGCGGGCGAGGGCGCAACGCCGGATGCCGACCGCTGTCCTGGGAGCTGTCCGGCGAGGACCCGAGAGCCTTTGGCTCCGTTCGCGCACCTTCCCCGAGTGCGCGCGTTCTCTACTCGGTCCTCGGACCCTCGCGCCGGACGGACCTCGGGGTCCCCGTGGGGACCCCGATTGGGGGCACGCTAACAGCCGGCCGGGTGGAGGGTCAACCGCGCCAATCCCTTGTGCCGCAACGGTTCCAGCATCGTTGCAGGTGGCACCTGCAACGATGGATCCTGGCCGTCGCGGCGGTTTCCCCCCACCTAGCTCACCTGGGTGATGTCCGGGCCGCACGGTACCTAGTCCACTCCGCAGGCTTCCCGATCCGGACGAGATCCTCGCGATCCACGGTTTGAGGCTGTCGGCGGGCGGGGTAGGAGTGGACCGTCCCGACCAGAGCATCTCCCATGATCCACGGCGGACTCGGTGAACCTGACCCTCCCACCAGCGTCCAGCTGCCTTCCCGACGTCCGGCGCACGGTCGCCCGGGCCCTCTCGGGTGTGGACGACGACGTGGTCGCCGACGTGCTCCTGGCCCTGGACGAGGCGATCAGCAATGCCATCCGCCACGGCTCCCGCGCGGGCGGGCGGGTGCTGGTGTCGCTGGAGCGCGACGGGGAGTGGATCGAGATGACGATCCGCGATGGCGGGCCGACCCCCCGCCTGCCCCGCCTGCCGGCTGCGGCGCCGCCGGCCCTCGACACCGGCGGCCGCGGGCTCTGGCTGATCCTGCAGCTGGTCGACGAGGTACGCCTGCGGCGGGTGGGGGACGGCACCCAGCTCACCCTGCGGCGCCGGGCCGCGTCGAGGGTGGACAGCATGGTCGGTCCCGACGGGGCCGGTTGATAGACTCGCCTGCGTGGCCACCTCCGCATCCCCGTTGGTCCTGCTGGACGGGCACAGCCTCGCCTACCGGGCCTTCTTCGCCCTGCCCAGCGACCTCCAGACGACCACCGGGCAGGTGACCAACGCCGTCTACGGCTTCACCACCATGCTGGTCAAGCTGTTCGGCGACTTCTCCCCCGACCGGATCGCGGTCTGCTTCGACCTGGGCCGGCCGGCCTACCGGCACGACGTCTACGACGGCTACAAGGCCAACCGCCGGACCGCCCCGGATGAGTTCAGCTCCCAGATGCCCCTGATCCGCGAGGTGCTGGCCGCCCTGCGCATCCCAGTGGTCGAGGTCGCCGGCTACGAGGCCGACGACCTGATCGCCACCCTGGTCGGGCAGGCCAAGGGCGAGCAGTTGCCGGTGCTGGTCGTCACCGGCGACCGCGACAACCTGCAGCTGATCGACGACGCCGCCGGGGTCCGGGTGATGATGACCCGCCGCGGCATCACCGACACCGCCATCTACGACGAGGCCGCCGTCCAGGAGCGCTACGGCGTGCCGCCCGAGCGCTACATCGACGTGGCTGCGCTGCGCGGCGACCCGTCCGACAACCTGCCCGGCGTGCCCGGGGTGGGCGACAAGACCGCCACCAGGCTGGTGCAGACCTACGGCACCGCCGAGGAGGTGGTCGCCCACGCCGCCGAGCAGCGGGGCAAGCTCAAGGAGAACCTCCTGGCCAACGGACCGGACGTGCTCCGCAACAAGCAGCTGATGCGGCTACGCGACGACGTCCCCATGCCCGTCGGGGTCCAGGACCTGCGCATGGGCGCCTGGGACCGGGTCGAGATCCACCGCCTGTTCGACACCCTCGAGTTCCACCCGCTGCGTGAGCGGCTGTTCGCGACCACCGTGGAGACCGGCCCGGCGGACGCCGGCTTCGAGGTCGACGCCCGCCGCCTGGCCAGCGGCGAGCTGGCCGGCTGGCTGGACGGGGTGCCGGCCGGGCGGCCGGTCGCCCTGGCCGCCCGCCTGCGCACCCGGCCCGGCCGGGCCGAGCTGACCGGCACCGGCCTGTGGGCCGAGGGGCTTGGTGCGGCCTGGCTGGACCTGGAGGACGCCGCTCCGTCCGGCGGGGCCGAAGCCGACCACGACCTGAAGGCGCTGGCCGCCCTGCTGGCCGACCCGGACCGGCCCAAGCTGGCCCACGACGCCAAGTACCTGTACCTGGCCGTCTGGGCCCGCGGCTGGGAGCTGGCCGGGCTGGCCATGGACACCGCCCTGGCCGCCTACCTGGCCCTGCCGGCCCAGCGCACCTACGACCTGGCCGACCTGGCCCTGCGCTACCTGCGCAAGGAGCTGCGGCCGGAGGGCGCCGGCGCCGCCGAGCGGCCGGCGGGGGAGGGTACCCAGCTGGCCCTGGACACCGGCGGTGAGGAGGCGACCTGGTCCGACTGGTGCCTGCGGGCCCAGGCGGTGGGGGAGCTGGCCGGCGCCCTCGGCAAGGAGATGGCCGCCATGGAGGTCGAGCGGCTGGCCCGCGACGTCGAGCTGCCGCTGGTGCCGATCCTGGCCAAGCTGGAGCAGACCGGCATCGCCGTCGACCTTTCGGTCCTGGAGGAGATCGGCGACCGCCTGGACTCCCGGCTGGCCGACCACGAGGCCCGCGTCTACCAGCTGGCCGGCGAGCAGTTCAACATCGGCTCCAACCTGCAGCTCCAGCAGATCCTGTTCGAGAAGCTGCGCCTGCCCAAGACCAAGCGGATCAAGACCGGCTACACCACCGACCACAACGCCCTGGCGCAGCTGGCAACCACCGACCCGCACCCGATCCTGGACGCCCTGCTCGGCTACCGCGAGGTGGCCAAGCTGAAGAACACCTACATCGACACCCTGCCCAAGCTGGTCGACCGGGCCAGCGGCCGCATCCACGCCCAGTTCAACCAGCTGATCGCCTCCACCGGCCGGCTGTCCAGCCAGAACCCCAACGTCCAGAACATCCCCATCCGCACCGAGACCGGCCGCGAGATCCGGCGCGCGTTCGTGGCCGCCCCGGAGGCCGAGGGGCTGCTGGTGGCCGACTACGCCCAGATCGAGTTCCGGGTGCTGGCCCACCTGGCCGGCGACGAGGCCCTGGTCGCGGCGTTTCTGGGGGGCGAGGACGTGCACGCCACCGTGGCCGGCATGGTCTGGGGGCTGCCACCCGAGCAGGTCGACCGGGAGCTGCGGGCCCGGGTCAAGATGGTCACCTACGGGCTGGCCTACGGGCTGTCGGCCTACGGGCTGGCGCAGGGCATCGGCATCCCCCCCGACGAGGCGCGGGCGCTGATGGACGCCTACTTCGAGCGCTTCGGCAAGGTCAAGGCCTACCTGGACGGGGTGGTCACCCAGGCCAGGCGCGACGGCTACACCTCGACCATCCTGGGCCGCCGCCGCTACCTGCCCGACCTGGCCTCCGACTCACGGCAGCGGCGGCAGATGGCCGAGCGCATGGCGCTGAACGCCCCCATCCAGGGGTCGGCGGCCGACCTGATCAAGATGGCCATGGTCGCCGTCGACCGGGCGATGACCGACCAGGGGCTGGCCAGTCGCATGGTCCTCCAGGTCCATGACGAGCTCGTCTTCGAGGTCGCGCCCGGCGAGGGCGAGCGCCTGGCCGAGCTGGTCCGCCGCGAGATGCAGGACGTCTACCGCCTGCGAGTGCCGCTGGAGGTCTCCATGGCCACCGGCCGCTCCTGGGCCGAAGCGCAGCACTGACGGACGGTCGCTGGACAATCGTCCGAATTCGGACCAAAGTAGCCGGAGTGCCTCGCCGGGACCCGCCCTGGCCATCCGGGGCCGCCGCGCCTAGAGCACCGGCCAAGTATCCGGGTTTGAGGGATTTGCGGGCAGCGCGTGGGCGGCGCGCAAGCTCCAGGGCTGCATGGATGCTTCGGCGCCGCATGCGGCGCCGGATACAGGACAGCTGCTCTAGTCGAGATCCGGTGGCAGCTCCGGGTGCTGGTCCAGCTCGACCAGGCGCTCCACCTGGGCGGCGGTGATCCGCCCGGTGGACAGCTCCGGCAGCGCGTCGGGGGGGAACCAGCCCACCTCCAGGGTCTCGATGCTCGCCCGCGGCGTGCCGCCGACCAGGTCGCAGGCGATCGCCACCTTGTAGACGGCGTGCGGGAAGGGTCCGGGGTTGTGCCTCGACCGGTCCCAGAGGGCCAGCAGCCGCCGGGCCCGGACCAGGTAGCCGGATTCCTCCTCGACCTCCCGTTCGGCCATGGCGGCCGGCGACCAGCCGACGTCGGCCCAGCCGCCGGGCAGCGACCAGCGCCCGTCGGAGCGCTCGCGGACCAGCAGGACCTCCCGGTCCCGGCGGACCAGGGCGCGCACGTCGACCTTGGGCGTCGGGTAGCCGGCGTCGCCCGCGAACAGCTCATCGAGGCGAAGCCGCTCGCGCTCGGACGGCAGGTCCAGGTGGGCGGACGCGATCTCGACCGCCAGCGCCCGCACGGCCCGGTAGCGCTCGCGGTCGAACGGCCCGTCGGTGAACTGGAGCCCCGCCTGGGCGATGGCCTGCAGGCGGGCGACCCAGCCGAGCCACCCCGGTTGGGTCACTCGTGCCGGGAGGGGGCGGGCGCGGACGGGTCCAGGGCGATCCGCAGGCGCTTGTTGCCCTTGCCCTTGGACTGGTGGCCGACCACGTAGATGGTCCCGACCTCGCCGGTCGAGGCCACGTGGGTGCCCCCGTCGGCCTGCCGGTCCAGGCCCTCGATGTCGATCACTCTGACCACCTCCAGGCCGGCCGGGACCAGGTTGGCCTTGGTCCGGATCAGGTCGGGGCGGGCGGCGAACTCCTCGGGGGACAGGAAGGAGACGTGCACCGGCCGGTCGGCGTCGACCTCGACCCGCAGGGCCGTCTGCACCGCCTCGGCGAAGTCGGCGCTCATCGAGGCCAGCTCGAAGTCCATGCGGGCCTTGAGCTCCTCCATGGCGCCGCCGGTGACCAGCGCGCCCTGGTCGCGGCCGATCACCCCCGACAGCATGTGCAGGGCGGTGTGGGTGCGCATGAGGGTGTGGCGGCGCTCCCAGTCCAGCCGGCCCCTGACCTTGGCCCCGACCGGGGGCGGGTCGCCGTTGACCAGCAGCACGATGCGGCCCTGGCGCCGCTCGGCCCCGGTGACGGGCAGCTCGACCCCCTCGAGCTCGAGGACGCCGGTGTCGGCCGGCTGCCCACCCCCGCCGGGAAAGAACGCGCTCCGGTCGAGCACGACACCGTCCGGCTCCTGTCCCGTGACCTGGGCATCGAAGCCGGCCAGGTAGGCGTCAAGCTGGTAGAGGGGCTCGGTCACTGGACCACCTTTCTGGAAGGGCGATAAACTCGCAGGTCATGCGCGCATGAACCGTTGACGCGACGAAGCATCGACGGCTACCATCTGCCGAACCACTGTGGGCTTTTCTGCCAGTGTGTTCTGACGCTCATCGCGTCGCCTCACCGCCACGGAAATGTCTGCAGGGGGAGCCTTCTGTCCGACAGTCTAGGAGACGAGCAGTTGACCGAGTCCACCGATCGACCCACCGCAACCGAGCAGGACGTACCCGGGATAACCACCCAGGTCACCCAGAACGACGTCGGCTCCGCCGAAGACCTCGCGGCCGCCTACGAAGAGTCGCTGAAGGCCTTCGAGGAGGGCGACATCGTCGACGGCTACGTGGTGAAGGTCGACCGCGACGAAGTGCTGCTCGACATCGGCTACAAGTCGGAGGGCGTCATTCCCTCCCGCGAGCTGTCCATCAAGCATGACGTCGACCCCAACGAGGTCGTCACCCTCGGTGACCACATCGAGGCCCTGGTCATGCAGAAGGAGGACAAGGACGGCCGCCTGATCCTGTCCAAGAAGCGGGCCCAGTACGAGCGGGCCTGGGGCACGATCGAGAAGAAGAAGGAGAACGACGAGATCGTCGAGGGGACCGTCATCGAGGTCGTCAAGGGTGGTCTGATCCTCGACATCGGCCTGCGCGGCTTCCTGCCCGCCTCCCTGGTCGAGATGCGGCGGGTTCGCGACCTGCACCCCTACGTCGGGCGCACCCTCGAGGCCAAGATCATCGAGCTCGACAAGAACCGCAACAACGTGGTCCTGTCCCGCCGGGCCTGGCTGGAGGAGACCCAGTCGGCGACCCGCCGGGCGTTCCTGCACACCCTGCGCAAGGGCGAGGTCCGCAAGGGCGTGGTGTCGAGCATCGTCAACTTCGGCGCCTTCGTGGACCTCGGCGGGGTCGACGGCCTGGTGCACGTGTCCGAGCTGTCCTGGAAGCACATCGACCACCCCTCCGAGGTGGTCGAGGTCGGCCAGGAGGTCGAGGTCGAGGTGCTGGACGTCGACCTGGAGCGCGAGCGGGTCTCGCTGTCGCTCAAGGCGACCCAGGAGGACCCGTGGCGCCAGTTCGCCCGCTCCCACCAGATCGGCGAGCTGATCCCGGGCCGGGTGACCAAGCTGGTGCCGTTCGGTGCCTTCGTCCGGGTCGACGACGGCATCGAGGGCCTGGTCCACATCTCGGAGCTGGCCGAGCGTCACGTCGACATCCCCGAGCAGGTCGTCAGCGTCGGCGAGGAGATCACCGTCAAGGTGATCGACATCGACCTGGACCGGCGCCGCATCTCCCTGTCGCTCAAGCAGGCCGCCCAGGACCAGGCGCAGGCCGCCCCCATGGAGGACGAGCTGGCCCTGGAGGAGGGCGCCTACCAGGGCTACGAGGGCGAGTACGTCGAGGGGGCGTATGCCGAGGGTGCCTATGCCGAGGGCGACTACGCCGACGGCAGCTACGTCTACGACGAGCAGGGCAACGCCATCGGCGTGATGCCGGGGACGGCCATGGCCGAGGCGTTCCAGGAGGCCGGCTTCTACGAGGGCACCTACGAGGGCGAGGGCGGCGCCGACGGGCAACCGCCCGGCGACCAGACCCTGGCCCCGGAGGGTCAGGCGGCCCCGCAGGCGGCCGACGCCGGCGAAGGCGGCCAGCAGAACCAGGACGGGCAGGACACCCTCGAGAACATCGTCGAGGACCTGAAGCGCAAGAACGCCAGCGAATAGCGGAGCTCGGCAGGCTGGTCTGCCGGCGCGGTCAGCGGGACGACTTCAGGGGGCGGCTGCCATGCTGCTGGTCGGGCTCACCGGGGGGATCGCCTCGGGCAAGAGCACGGTGTCGGCCATGCTCGCCGAGCGCGGCGCCGAGATCATCGACGCCGACCACATCGCCAGGCAGGTGGTCATGCCGGGCACCCCGGCCTGGTGCAAGATCCGCGACCACTTCGGCCCAGGGGTGCTGTACCCCGACGGCAGCATCGACCGGCAGGCCCTCGCCGACCTCGCGTTCGGGGACCAGGCCAAGCTGACCGTGCTCAACGAGATCACCCACCCCGCCATCTTCGCCCGCATCGCCGACCGCCTCGAGGACCACCACGACCAGGACGTCGTGGTGGTGTTGGACGCGGCCCTGCTGATCGAGGCCGGGCTGGCCGACGGGGTCGACGTGGTGATCGTCACCCACTCGCCGCGGGAGATCCAGGTCGAGCGGCTGGCCGCCAAGGGGATGGGCTCGCGGGACGCCACCGCCCGCATCGCCGCGCAGCTCGAGCCGGAGAAACGCCTGGCCAGGGCCGACATCCGGATCGACAATACCGGGTCGCTGGAGGAGCTGGGGCGCCGGGTCGACGAGGTCTGGGAGGAGCTGCAACGCCGGCTGGCCGAGCGGGCCGGCCGGGCCGCCAGCGGCAGCCTCCCGTGACTGCGGCCGGTCCAGCGCTGTAGCCTGCGCGGTATGAGCCGTCTGCCCCCCATTCCCGACCCGCTCGATTGCGTGCTGTTCGACGCCGGCGACACGCTGCTGGCTCCCGCGCCGAGCTTCCAGGGACGGTTCGTGGCCGTGGCCGCCGAGCACGGCCTCTCGCTCGAGGAGGCGGTCGTCGACGCCGCCATCGCCGCCGCCGCGCGGGCGGTGCGATGGCCGAGCGACTGGACCGACCCTGCCACCCAGCGGTCGTTCTGGGTCGGGTTCTACCGGCAGGTGCTGGCCGGCCTCGGCCACCACGGGGACGGGATCGAGCTGGCCGAGGCGCTGCACCGGTCGTTCAGCGACCCGGCCGGCTACAGGCTGTTCGACGACGCCCGTCCGGCCCTGGACGCGCTGGCCGGACGGGGGATCAAGCTCGGGGTGGTGTCCAACTTCGAGCCCTGGCTGGAGGACGTCCTGGCCCTGGAGGGGGTCGACCACCTGTTCGCGGCGGTGGCGATCTCGGGCAAGCTCGGGGTGGCCAAGCCGGAACCGGAGATCTTCCGGGCCGCGCTGCGCGAGGCGGGGGCGGCCGCCGGGGCGTCGGTGCACGTCGGCGACCAGCCGTCGACGGACGTGGCGGGGGCGCGGGAGGTCGGGATCACCCCGGTGCTGATCGACCGCTTCGCCCGCCACCCCGACCCCGACGGCGCCCACCGGGTCACCACCCTCACCGAGCTGGTGGAGCTGCTGGCCGGGCCCGTGGGCGGCGACGTCAAGGGGCCGGTGAACGGGCGCAGGGCCGGCTGATGGACCGCAGCTTCTGGCGGGTCATCGCCAACGACGAGAACGCCCTTCCGCAGGGCGAGTGGGTGGCCGAGCTCACCCCGGAGCTGCTCGGCTGGCTGGGGTCCACCGACCCGGAGCTGCGCGACGAGTTCGCCTACCGGATCCTGGCCGCCTGGATCGAGCGCGGGCAGTACGGGGCCGACCAGCTGCGCACCATGGCCAAGCAGATGACCGCCAACCTGGAGGCCGGCCTGGGCGACCAGGGCACCGACTCGGTGTTCCTGCGCACCTACTCGGTGCTGATCCTGATGGAGATCGTCGCCTTCGACAACGCCAGCCCGTTCCTCGACCAGGCCGACCTGGACGGCTTCCTGGAGGCGGCGCTCGGCTACCTGTTGCGTGAGCGGGACCTGCGCAGCTGGGTCCAGGGTCCCGGCTGGGCCAACGCGGTCGGTCACGCCGCGGATCTGTTCATGATGCTGGCCCGCAGTCGCCACCTCGGCGCGACCGAGCTGCAGCGGATCCTCGACGCGACCGCCGACCGGCTGCTCACCCCGACCCAGGCCGTGTTCGTCCACCACGAGGACGAGCGCCTGGCCTACGCCACCCTCAACGTGCTCCGCCGCAACCTGGTCGACCGGACCTGGCTGGTCGCCTGGCTGGACCGCTTCACCGCGCCCCCCGGCCAGGAGTCATGGCGGTCGGTGTACGACAGCGAAACCGAGTCGGCGGCCAGGGTCAACGTCACCGCCTTCCTGCGCAGCCTCTACTTCCAGCTGATCCTCACCGAGAGCCCGCCCCCCGACGCCCAGAAGACCTCCGACGCGGTCCTGGTCACCATCCGCCGCATCGACATCGGCTTCTACGACCTGGCTTGAGCAGGCAGTCACGACGGAGCGGTCCCCCGCAGTCCTCGATGCATGTGGGGGGAGCGAGCTCCCCCCACCGCCCCCCAAGAGCTCCTGCGCCATGGTCAAGGTTCGAGGGCTGCCGTCGCCCACAGGGCGAGGGCGGCGGCGGTGAGCAGGTGCCAGGCGGCGTGGCCCTGCAGCAGGCTGTCGGGGTGGCAGAGCGGGCCGCCGGTCCGGCCCAGCCACCAGCAGGCCGACCCGGCGGCCGCGGCGGCCAGCGCGGCCAGGTAGGCGGCCCGGCGGCGCGGGATCCAGGCGGCCCGCCGGCCCCGGCGGGCCAGCTCGTTGACGGCGACCAGCGACACCACCGCGTACAGGGCGCCGTCGTGCAGCCAGCGGGCGGCCGGAGAGCCGGGCCCGTGGTAGTCGACGCTGCCGATCCCGGCGACGGCGACGGCCAGCCCGAACCCCACCGTCCGGCCCCGGGCCGGGCCGGGCCGCATCCCCCGGCCGACCAGCCAGGCGCCGACGGCGACGTAGGCCAGCGCCGAAGCGGTGTTGACCGGCTGGGCGAGCAGCCCGTCGTGCAGCCGCTCGCAGTCACCGGCCCCGAGCGCCACCGCGGCGGCGCTCAGCCGGTGCGCTCGATGTTGGCCCCGAGCGTGCGCAGCCGCTCGTCGATGCGCTCGTAGCCTCGGTCGATCTGGCCGACGTTGCCGATGATGGACTCGCCGTCGGCGGCGAGGGCGGCCAGCAGCATGGCCATGCCGGCGCGGATGTCGGGGGACTCCAACCGCTCGCCGTACAGCCGGGTCGGGCCGTTGACGACCACCCGGTGGGGGTCGCAGACGATGATCCTCGCCCCCATGCCGACCAGCTTGTCCACGAACACCAGCCGGTTCTCGAACATCTTCTCGAAGATCAGGACGGTCCCGCGGGCCTGGGTCGCGACCGCCACCGCGATCGAGGTCAGGTCGGCCGGGAACGCCGGCCACGGGCCGTCGTCGATCTTGGGGATGGCCTGGCCGAGGTCGTCGGTGACGGCCAGGACCTGGTCGCGGGGCACCCGCAGGCGGCCGCCGTCCAGCTCCCAGGTGAGCCCGAGGCGGCTGAAGCCGACCTCGACCGGGCGCAGGTCGTCCTCGATCACCTGCTCGACCACCAGCTCGCCGCCGGTGACCGCGGCCAGGCCGATGAAGCTGGCCACCTCGATGTAGTCGGTGCCGATGGTGTGCTCGCCGCCGCCCAGCCGATCGACCCCCTCGATGTGGAGCAGGTTGGAGCCGATGCCGTTGATGCGGGCCCCCAGACCGACCAGGAAACGGCAGAGGTCCTGCACGTGGGGCTCGCAGGCGGCGTTGCCGATGGTCGTCACGCCGTTGGCCAGCACGGCGGCCATGATCGCGTTCTCGGTGGCCGTCACCGACGCCTCGTCCAGGAACATCGGTCCCCCGCGGAGCTGCTCGACCTCCAGCTCCAGCGCCCGGTCGAACCTGGCGTTGACGCCGAGCGACCGGAACGCCAGCAGGTGGGTGTCGAGCCGCCGCCGGCCGATCACGTCGCCGCCGGGCGGCGGCAGCAGGCACTGGCCGGTGCGGGCGACCAGCGGCGCCGCCAGCAGCACCGAGGCCCGGATGCGGGTGCACAGGGCCGGGTCGAGGGACACCCGGCGCAGGCCGCGCGGGTCGATGCGGACCTGGTTGGGGCCGCACCGCTCCACCGTCGTCCCGGTGGAGGCGACCAGCTCCAGCATGGTCTCGACGTCCAGGATGTGCGGCACGTTGTTGAGCAGCACCGGCTCGTCGGCCAGCAGCGACGCGGCCACGATGGGCAGGGCGGCGTTCTTGTTCCCGGCAGGGCGGATGGTGCCGCTCAGCGGCTGCCCGCCCTTGATGACGAAGCTCTCCATGACGCTCCCAGCTCGCGGCCGTTCGGGGGCACGGCCGCCTACTCTACCCCGGCCGGATCTCGGCCCGGTCAAGCTCCGGCCACGACGCTGTCGTGCCCGGCCCGTACACTGGAGGTTCTTGGTCAAGCCCGTTCCAGCTCCGGAGAGTTCCCCCCGATGCCCGCGTTCAAGCTTCACAGCGACATGCCCGCCGCCGGCGACCAGCCGCAGGCCATCGACCAGCTGGTCCGCGGCATCGACGGCGGCGAGCAGGCGGTCACGCTGCTGGGCGTGACCGGGTCGGGCAAGACCCGCACCATGGCGGGGGTGATCGAGCGGCTGGACCGCCCGGCCCTGGTCATGGCCCCCAACAAGACGCTCGCGGCCCAGCTCACCAACGAGTTCAAGGAGCTGTTCCCCGACAACGCCGTCGAGTACTTCGTCTCCTACTACGACTACTACCAGCCCGAGGCCTACATCCCCCAGACCGACACCTACATCGAGAAGGACTCCTCGATGAAC
>DASYSE010000103.1:0-1926 GCA_036003705.1 Actinomycetes bacterium
GAGGTCGAAGGCTCAGGCGGCGGGCTGCCGACGGGCACGGTGACCTTCGTGCTCGGCGACGTGGTCGGGTCCACGCGCCTGTGGCAGGAACACGGCGAGGCCATGCCGGCGGTGCTGGCCCGGCTCGACGAGCTCGTCGACCGTGGCGTCGCCGCTCATCGTGGTGCCCGCCCAGCCGAGCAGGGCGAGGGCGACAGCTTCGTCGCCGCCTTCGCCCGGGCGGCCGACGCCGTCCGCTTCAGCATCGACCTCCAGCGAGCGCTCGGCGCCGACGGCTGGCCCGAGGGCGCCCGACTGGAGCTGCGCATGGGGCTGCACACCGGTGAGGCGGAGCTGCGGGAGGGAAACCGCTACATCGGCGAGCCGCTCAACCGCTGCGCCCGGGTCCGCGAGCTTGGCCACGGCGGGCAGGTGCTGCTCTCCAGCGTTACCGCCGACCTCGTCGTCGACCAGCTCCGTGAGGGCGCCTTTCTCCGGGACCTCGGGGTCCAGCACCTGCGCGACCTCGCCCGCCCCGAGCGGGTGGCGCAGCTGTGCGCCCCGGGCCTTGCCTTCGACTTCCCTCCGCTGCGCTCGCTCGACCGCCTCCCCAACAACCTGCCGGTGCTGGTAACCAGCTTCGTCGGGCGCGCCGCCGAGCTGGCCGAGACGGCGGGGCTGCTGGCCGAGCGCCGCATGGTCACCCTCACCGGCGCCGGCGGGTGCGGGAAGACCCGTCTCGCCATCCAGCTCGGCGCCGACATCGTCGACCGCTACCCCGACGGCGTGTGGATGGCCGACCTGGCCCGGCTGGCCGACCCGGACCTGGTGCCGAAGGCGCTCGCCGACGCCGTCGACGTGGCCGAGCTGCCCGGCCAGCCGATCCTGGACACGGTCGTGGACCACCTGCGCGACCGCGAGGCGCTGCTGATCGTCGACAACTGCGAGCACATGCTCGACGCCAGCGTGGCCGTCGTGGAGCCGCTGCTGCGGGGGTGTCCGAGGGTGCGGGTGCTGGCTACCAGCCGCGAGCCGCTCGGCGCCGAGGGGGAGGCGACCTACCGGGTGCCGTCCCTCACGCTGCCGGCCGACGACCGCGACGCCGACTGCTCCTCGGTGCGGCTCTTCGCCGACCGGGCTGCCCTGGCCCGTCCCCAGCTCCGCATTGGGCTCGACAACCTGGGTGCGGTCACCGCCATCTGCGCTCGCCTCGACGGCATCCCCCTGGCCATCGAGCTGGCCGCCGCCCGTTGCCGGGCCCTCACCCCCACCCAGATCGCCACCCAGCTCGCCGACCGTTTCGGGTTCCTGACCGGCGGCCGGCGGGGAGGCCTGCCCCGCCAGCGGACCCTGGAGGCGTCGGTCGACTGGAGCTACGGCCTCCTGGAGGAGGACGAGCGACTGCTCCTGCGCCGCTTGTCGGTGTTCGCCGGCGGCTTCACCCTCGAGGCAGCCGGTGCGGTCTGCGCCGATGAGGCCGTCCAGCTGCCCCGGGTGCTCGACCTGGTGACCGGCCTGGTGGACAAGTCGCTGGTCCAGCCCGAAGGCGACGAGACCTCGCCCCGCTACCGGCTGCTGGAGACGATCCGCGACTACGCCCGCAGCAAGCTGATCGACGCCGGCGAGGTGACCGAGGCCCGCCAGCGCCACGCCGAGTACTTCGTCGACCTCGCCGAGACCTGCGGGCCGGGCCTGCTCGGCCCGCACATGCTCCAGTGGCTCGCCAGGTTGAACCCCGAGATCGACAACGTACGGGCGGCGGACGATTACGCCGCGGAGACCGGCCAGGCGGACCTCGCCCTCCGACTCGGCGGCCCGCTTCGGGTGTTCTGGGGACGGGGCTACCTGTCCGAGGGTGCCCAGCGACTCAGCCGGGCGGTCGGCCTCCCCGGCGGAGCCCCGGCCCGGCGGGGCCGGGCGATGCTGGCGCTGTCCGAGTGCGCCTTC
>DASYSE010000104.1:0-12920 GCA_036003705.1 Actinomycetes bacterium
CGGTAGGCGTCCAGCCGGGTACGGTCGCCGCTCTCCAGCACGGCCAGGCCGGCCTCGGCGGCGAGCTGGCCCGACTCCATGGCGTAGTCGATGCCCTCGCCGTTGAACGGGTTGACCAGCCCGGCGGCGTCGCCCACGAACAGCACGCCGCGGTACAGGGGCGGGTGGCGACTGGCCCCCATCGGCAGCGGAGCCGAGCGGGGCTTGGCGACGGCGTCGTCCAGGGCGAAGCCCCATTCAGGGCCGACCGTCGGCAGCCACTCCTCGAGCAGGCCCTTGTAGTTGGTGTTGCGGAAGTGGTCGGAGGTGTTGAGCAGGCCGAGGCCGACGTTCACGGTCCCGTCGGCCAGCGGGAACACCCAGCCGTACCCGGGCAGCAGATGGTCGCCGTTCCACAGCTCGAGGTAGGAGTCGATCCAGGGATCGACGTCGCGGCGCGACCGGTAGTACTGGCGGATGGCCACCCCGATGGGGCGGTGCTCGTCCCTGACCAGGCCGAGGGACTGGGCGAAGCGGCTGGAGGCACCGTCGGCGGCCACCACCACCTCGGCCCGGAGGTCGACCGGGTCCTCGCCCTCGCGGCGGACGATCGCCCCCCTGACCAGCCCGCGCTCGACCAGCGGCTCGATCACCTCGGTGGCGTCCCACAGGTCGGCCCCGGCCCTGGCGGCGGTGCGGGCCAGCAGCTGGTCCAGGTCGGCGCGGGGCCGGGCCAGCCCGAACGACGGGTAGTCGTCCAGCTCCGGCCAGGGCAGCTCGATCACGTGGCCGCCGCCGTGCACCTTCAGCCCCGCGCTGCGCGACCAGCTCTGGTACTCCTCGCGCAGGCCCATGCTGTCAAGGGCACGGACCGCCCTTGGGGTGAGTCCGTCGCCGCACACCTTGTCACGCGGGTAGCGCTGCTTCTCGCACAGACACACGCGGGCGCCACCCCTGGCCAGGTGAAATGCGGTCGCCGCGCCGCCGGGGCCACCGCCGATCACCAGCGCGTCGTAGGCGTCGTCCACCTCGCCTCCCAGCGGACCGCGTCCATTTGTGAATCGGCGCACAAGTTCGCCGATTGGAGTGTAGGGCGCGCAGTGTGTCACGGCAACCGGATCGGCACCATCTCTACGGGCGGGCCACGCCGCGGTGCAGGGCGACGATGCCGCCGGAGAGGTCGCGCCAGGCGACCGCGGTGAAGCCGGCCTGCTGAATCCAGCGGGCCAGGCCGGGCTGGTCGGGCCAGGCGCCGATGGAACGGGCCAGGTACTGGTAGGCCTCGGGGTCGGAGGTCAGCCGGCGCGCGGCCATGGGCATCAGCCGGGTCAGGTAGCGGCGGTAGACGCCGCGGAGCAGGGGCACGACGGGCTGGGAGAACTCGCAGACGACCAGCCGGCCGGCGGGCCGCAGCACCCGGCGGAACTCGAGCAGCCCCTGCCCGGGCTCGGGCAGGTTGCGCAGCCCGAAGGCGATCGTCACCAGGTCGACGCTCCCGTCCCGCAGGGGCAGCTCCAGCGCGTCGCCGACGGCGTACGGGAGGGACCTGGGGGGGTCCGGCCGGAGGCGGGTGCCCCGGCCGCCGGTCGGGGCGCCTGGCGCCCCACCGGCGGACCGGGCGCGAAGCAGCATCTCCCGGGAGAAGTCGAACCCGACGACCACGGCGGCGGGGGCCGCGGCGGCCAGCTCGCGGGTGAGGGCGCCGGTGCCGCAGGCCACGTCCACGGCGACCTCGCCCCCGGCCGGCCGGGCGGCCCTGGCCGCCGCCCGCCGCCAGCCCCGGTCCTGGCCGAGCGAGAACACGCTGTTGGCCAGGTCGTAGCGGGGGGCGACGCGGTCGAACATCCGGCGCACGCCCTCGGCGGTCCGCTGGGCCGCCGGTGCCGGTTGGCTGCGCATCGCCGGCCCTAGACCGTCGGGGGGCGGCGCACGGGGGTGGCCAGCACCACCGCGGTGCGGGTGCGGGCGACCCCGTCGACGGCCTGCAGGCGCTGGAGGACGTCGGACAGCTCGGCGATCGACCGGGTGCGGACCACCAGCAGGTGGCTGTCCTCACCGGCCACGCTGTAGGCGGTCTCGACCTGGGGGATGGCGGCCAGCGCCTCCTCGGTCGCCGCCGCGTCCATCGAGTCGCTCGGCAACACGCTGACCAGCGACAGCACGCCGAGCCCGAGCAGCTCCGGGTCGACCGCGGCGTGGTAGCCGCTGATGACCCCGCGGGTCTCCAACCGGTGGACGCGCTCGTGCACGGACGCGGCGGACAGGCCGACCGCCCTGCCGATCTCGGTGTAGGTGGCGCGGGCGTTGGCCTGCAGCGCCCGGATGATCGCCAGGTCGGTGTCGTCGAGGGAGGCCCGCACCGGACCGGCACCCTCATGGATCGGTACGACTTTGTTCGGCATATCACCCGTTCTCTTCGAACGTTTCTGCCTATCTGGCACTAGCGAACCCCGATCCGTTAGGATATACTCCGAGTGTAACCAAATAGATCGCCGAGCAGGCCCCGGGAAGGAATCGTACCCCGGCGGCCAGCTTCACGGTGCCCGAAGGAGGGTCGAGCATGCTGTCCATCACCTACCAGGTTGCGCGAGCCCGCCAGGCCGAGCTGCTCGCCCAGGCCGAGGCGGCCCGGGAGCAGCGGGTCGCCCGCCGTCGCCGCCGCGAGCAGCGGCGCGCAAGGCGATGACCGCCCACGACGGCTGACGCCCCCGACCGCGGCAAGGGTCGGGGGCGTCGTCGTCTCCGGCGACTACTGGCCGTAGGAGTGCAGGCCGACGATGACGGTGTTGACCGCGTAGAAGTTGAACGCCAAGGCGGCCAGGCCGACGACGGCCAGCCAGGCGGCGCGGCGGCCGCGCCAGCCGGCGGTGGCCCTGGCGTGGAGGTAGGCGGCGAAGATCGTCCAGCTGATGAACGACCAGGTCTCCTTGGGGTCCCAGCCCCAGTAGCGGCCCCAGGCCGCCTGGGCCCAGATGGCTCCGGCGATGATGGCGAAGGTCCAGATCGGGAAGCCGAACGCGGTGGTGCGGTAGGCGAGCTCGTCGAGGGTGTCGGCCGACGGCAGCCGGTCCCAGATGCCGGCGTGGCGGGCGACCGCCTGGTCGACCTCGACCCGGTCGGCGGTCTTGGCGCCGCCGGCGACCAGCGGCGGGGCGGGGGCGCGCTGGCGACGCTCGACGCGGTCCTTGACCAGGTACAGGATGCTGAACACGGCGGCCAGGCAGAGCACCGAGGAACCGGTGATGGCCGCGGCCACGTGGATTACGATCCAGCGGGAGTTCAGCGCCGGGACCAGCGGACCGGCGGGCACCCGGAACACCAGGCCGCCCAGGGCCATGGCCAGCACCGCCGGCAGCAGCACGAACACCCCGAGCGGGCGGATCTCCGGCCGCCGGTACACCCAGACCAGGAAGCCGGCCACCGTGACGATCCCGACGATGATCGAGAACTCGTACATGTTGCCCCATGGCACCCGGCCGGCGGCCAGGCCCCTGGCGACGGCCGCGCCGAGGTTGGCGGCCAGTCCGGCCACGGTCACGGCCAGACCGGCGGGGCCAAGCCAGCCCACCCGGAAGGAGAACTCGAGCCCGAACAGCGCGGCGGCGACCACGTAGCTGACGACGGCCAGCCAGGCGAGTGTGTCGGACAGGGTGGCCAGCTCCGCCGGCGACATGGCGGGTCTCCTCTACGTGGAGCGGTCCGGGGCGTCAAGCGTACCGCGTTCCACCTGCTGGGCGAGCCGGGCCAGCTCGCCTTCGAAGGCGGGCTTGCCCTGGAGGGCGAGCCCGGCCAGCTCGACCCGGGTGGTGCCCGGCCCGGCCGGGGTGGCCCTGACCCAGATCCGGCGCCTGGTCAAATACAGCGACGGGATCAGCCCACCCAGGAGCAGCGCGGCGGCGGCGGCGACGATCGGCACCCCCGGGTCGCGGGCCAGGGTGAACACGCTGTACTGCTTGAGCCCGGTGAACGACACCTCGAGTCCGTTGGCCAGCTCGCCCGACTGGCCGAGGCCGAGGAGCAGCGGCCGGTCCCCGAGCGGCTTCAGCCTGGTGCGGTCGAGGGTGAACACGCTCTGGGCCCGGTCGGCCTGGAGGTCGCCCTGGTAGGGGAGCACCACCAGCACCGGCCGGACCAGCCGGGGGTCGTTGCAGAACGGCGCCCCGCCCGGGCAGTCGGGCGCGGTCCGCAGGCCGGTGAACATGGTCAGCTCCAGGCCGACCTGGGGGTGGGCCCTGGTGACCTTGACCGCCCCGGTCGACCATTCCGAGGCCGGGTCGCGCAGGGTCAGCACCTCCTGGGGGGCCAGCAGCTCCGTGCCGTCCTTGCCGAGCACCCGCACCACCGGGACGTAGCCGTAGTCGGACTGGAAGATCCGCACCCCGTCGACCGTCATGGGCCGGTTGGGGGCGACCCGCTGGGACTGGGTCGGGTGGCCGTCCAGGTCCAGGGCGGTCAGCCGGGAGACGAACTCCTTCGGGGTGTTGTTGTCGTGGAAGGAGTTGGTGAAGTCGTCCAGCCGCAGCTGGAAGGGGGCCAGCCGCGTCAGGCCGAAGAACCGGCCGGGGGTGAAGGTGTCGTAGGCGACCCGGGCGTTCGCCCAGGTCTGGCCCTCGACGATGGCCGCCTGGCCGCGGTACCCGTAGCCCTTGCCGTAGGCAAGCCCGACCAGCAGCACCAGCAGCGAAACGTGGAACAGCAGGCTGGACGCCTCGCGCAGGTACCCCTTCTCCGCTGCCAGCTCCCCCCGACTGACCGGGGGACCCCCTCGGGAGAGCTCCCCGACCAGCCGGGGGACCCCCTCGGGGTCCCCCGGACCCCAGGGGTCAGGCCCGTCCGGATGGTCGGCCACGCGGTAGTGGTGGCGGCGCAGGACCGTCCTGGCCGCCCGGATGGCCTGCTCGGGGGACGCGCTGGTGTCGAAGACGGCCCGGGTGCGGTAGCGGTCGAGGCTCCCACCCCGGGGTGGCCGCGACCGGAGCACGCGCACCAGCGCCCTGGACCTGGGCACCAGGCAGGCGACCAGCGCCCCCAGCAGGGCCAGGTAGATGGCCATGTACCAGGCCGAGCCGAAGACGTCGAACAGGCCGAGGCGGTCCAGCACCGGGGCGAGCGCCGGGTGGTCCCCGAAATACTGGTCGACCCGCCGGGGGCTGATGCCCTCCTGCGGGAACAGGCTGCCCAGGATCGAGGCCGCGGCCAGCACGACCAGCAGGACCAGGGCGGTCCGCATGGAGCGGTACTCGCGCCAGGCCTGGCGCAGGGTGTGGCCGAGCCCCGGCCGCCGGGACGGCGGTTCCGGTCGGGCGGCTGGGGGTCTGAGCTCGACGGCCACGGGCGGATCCTCGCTACAGGGGCAGGGTGATCGACCCGGACCAGATCTTGAGCTGGGTCAGCAGGGTGTCCCAGAGGCCGGTGAGCAGCAGCACGCCGATCACCACCAGCATCCCGCCTCCGACCAGCTCGAACAAGCGGAAGCGGGCCCGCAGGGCGGGGAACCGCCCAAGTGCCCGCCGGAACCCGAGCGCGGCGACCAGGAACGGCAGGCCCAGCCCGATCGAGTAGGCGAACAGCAGCAACGCCCCACGGCGGGCGCCGCCGCCCCCGACGGTCGCCAGGCCGAGCACGGCGCCGAGGGTGGGCCCGATGCAGGGCGTCCAGCCGAGCCCGAACACCATGCCCAACGGCAGGGCGCCGGCCAGCCCGCCCGGCACCTTGTCGGCCCGCAGGCGGCGCTCGCGGTACAGGAAGCCGGGCTTGATCACCCCGGCCAGGAACAGGCCCATGACGATCACCAGCACCCCGGCGACCCTGGCGACCAGGCTCCGGTTCAGGACCAGCCAGGAGGTGACCGCACCGAGGGCCGCCCCGAGGGCGACGAAGACCAGCGAGAACCCGAGCACGAACAGGGCGGCGCCGGCCACCACCCGGCCGGCCCTGGGGTCGCCCCGCTGCTCGACGTCCTGGCCGCTCACCCCCGACATGTAGGAGAGGTAGCCGGGGACCAGCGGCAGCACGCAGGGCGAGGCGAACGACACGAACCCGGCCAGGGCGGCCACCGCCAGGGCGACCAGGAGATTCCCGTCGACCACGATCTGCTGCGCCCGCTCCGCCCAGCTCATCGGGACACCCGCTCGACCAGGTCGGTGAGGAAGGCGGCCTGGCGATGGGGCTCGGTGCCGGGGAGGACCCCGGAGACGCTGGCCGCGACCCGGCCCTGGCGGTCGACGACCAGGGTGTACGGCGGGCCGACGGGACCGAGCGCCCCCAGGCGGGCGGGCAGCAGCGCCGGCCGGTCGAACAGCGACGGGTAGCCGACCTCGAACTCCTCCAGGTAGGAGGCGGCCGCGCCGCGGTCGTCGAGGATGTTGATCCCGACCACCCGGGCGCCGCGCCCGGTGAGCGCCTCGCTGGCCAGCTCCAGGCCCTCCTGCTCGGCCCGGCAGGGCCCGCACCAGGAGGACCAGAAGTTCAGCACCAGCGGCCGGCCGCGCAGGCTGCCCAGGTCGAGGCTGGCCCCGTCGAGGGTCTGGCCGCTGAAGGACGGCAGGGGCCGGCGCGCGGCCTCCGGCAGCACCGTCACCCCCGGCGCCACCGTAAGGACCTGGCCCGTCCCGGCCTCGGGAACCAGGCCCTTCCCCCCGCCGCCGGCCAGGGCGACAACGGCCACGACGGCGGCCGCGACGACCACGGCCCCCAGGATCGAGGCGGTGCGGCGCGGCATGGCGACCTCGGCTTGCTCGACGACGGGGGCCCGGGCCCCTCCGGGGTTCGAGTGTATCGACCGTGACCGGAACGCATGCGTCCGGCAATGTGCGCTTGTGCGTTGCCCGTTGGTGCCGATACCGGCCGTGACCTGCGCGACCTCACGTTGGCTGACCCCTTGACCAATGCTAGGATGCGACGGCAGGGGACGATCGGATCGCTCGACGCTGGAGGCCGCCGGGGTGTCGCTTGTCCGACCGAAGAACGAGGGCGAACGCTGGGTCGCGCTGACGCTGGTCAACATGGCGATCTGGGTGGGCCTGTTCGTCAGCATGGCGGTGATCCCGTCCTATTGGATCTACTTCGCCGACGGCACGCTCAAGTGGACCGGCACCTTCGAGGTGCCCCTCGGGTTCCGCACCCTCACGCTGCAGATGCAGGCGATCCGCGACGTCGTGGTCCTCGTCCTCTACGGGGCGGCGATGGGCGCCGCCGTCCTGGCCATCGTCATCTACAACAAGCGCAACCAGAAGACGCTGCCGTCCGGCGAGGAGAAGCGCGAGGCCACCGGTGGCTACAAGTAGGCGGCGCGAGAGGATCGACCGTTGAACCCGAACAAGCCAAGCATGCACGACGACTACACCCTGGCCACGGTCGACCCCAACTGGCTCCAGGAGCGGGTGAAGCCGCGCCGGCACATCGCCCTCTCGCCCGAGCTCTGCATCCTCTGCCGCGCCTGCGAGGACGTCTGCCCATGGGACTGCATCTACATGCTGGCCCCGGACATCGTTGCCGACGGGCAGAGCCAGGAGGTCACCACCCTCGCGCAGAGCTCGCACGCGTTGTTCGTGATCGACGACAACGAGTGCGTGCGCTGCGGCATCTGCATCGACCGCTGCCCCACCGGCGCCCTGTGGTACGCCCGGGTGGGCGAAGGCAAGGCGGCGGCCAAGGGATAGTTGGTC
This sequence comes from Actinomycetes bacterium, assembly GCA_036003705.1. Lineage (GTDB taxonomy): Bacteria > Actinomycetota > CALGFH01 > CALGFH01 > CALGFH01 > CALGFH01. The sequence continues at coordinate 7,647 of DASYSE010000104.1, forward strand.
TTCTCGACGAGGAGTAGCGCGTGGCATTGAAGCTTCGGCCGCCCAAGCCGCCAAGGCCGGGTGAGCTCTGGAAGCAGACCAGGGACTCGCAGGTCTGGAAGTCGATCTTTCGGCCTGGGTCGATCTACCGGCCCGGGTACCGGGACACGTCCAGGGACCGGGCGCTGGCCATGATGAACAACGTGCTGTACCACCTGCACCCGGTGAAGGTGAAGCGGCACGGGTTGAAGCTGACCTACACGTTCTGCCTCGGCGGGCTCTCGTTCTTCCTGTTCATCCTGCTCACCATCACCGGCATCTTCCTGATGTTCTTCTACCGGCCGTCGGCCGGGCTGGGCCAGGAGCTGGCCTACAACGACATGCAGGCGCTGTCCACCTCGGTGAACTTCGGCCAGCTGGTGCGCAACATGCACCGCTGGGCCGCCCACCTGATGGTGTTCACGGTGTTCCTGCACATGGCCCGGGTCTTCTACCACGGCGCGTACAAGCCGCCGCGGGAGTTCAACTGGGTCGTCGGGGTGATCCTGCTGCTGCTCACCCTGCTGCTGTCGTTCACCGGCTACCTGCTGCCCTGGGACCAGCTGGCCATCTGGGCGGTGGCGGTCGGCACCTCGATGGGCGGCTACAGCCCGCTGATCGGGGACCAGGTCCAGTTCGTGCTGCTCGGCTCCGTGGAGATCGGGCCGGAGACCCTGATCCGCTGGTACGTGCTGCATGTGCTCGCGCTGCCGTTCGTGGCGACCATCTTCCTGGCCGTCCACTTCTGGCGGATCCGCAAGGACGGCGGCATCTCGGGGCCGCTCTAGGGGGAACGAGGTTCCGATGGCAGAAGAGATCCAACCGGATCAGGCGACCTACGACCGCTTGATCGCGGCCGGCGAGTCCGAGCGGACCGCCAGGGCCAAGGCCAAGTCGGTCGCGCTGCGCAAGGCCAGGGGCGCCAACCGTACCTCGCTCCAGCAGGGCGCCGGCCAGGCGGTCGCCGTGGCCGAGGCCGCTCCGGCCACGGCCGAGCCAGCGGCTGCCGCGGCCCCGGCCGAGCCAGCGGCTGCCGCGGCCCCGGCGGCGCCGGCGGCGCCGGCCAGGCCGGCGGCCCGGCCAACCCAGGCCCCACCAGGCAACGGCGGCCGGCGGCTGACGCCGGAGGAGCGGGCGGCCAGGGTGGCGTCGGCGGTCGCCACCAAGGGCCTGCCCGGCCAGGCGGGCGCGGCGGCCAAGCAGGGCGAGACCCACCGGCTGCTGGCCATGGTCCCACCCGAGGGCATCCAGCGGGCCGAGGCCCGCCAGGAGGACAAGGTCAACGTCTGGCCGCACCTGCTGCTGCGCGAGGCGGTGGCCGCGTTCGCCATGTTCGCGTTCGTGACCGTGTTCTCGATGGTGGTCAACGCGCCCCTGCGCGAGCTGGCCAACTCCAACCTCACCCCGAACCCGTCCAAGGCGCCGTGGTACTTCCTCGGCCTGCAGGAGCTGCTGCGCTACTTCCACCCGATGGTGGCCGGGGTGATGGTCCCCACCGTCGCCCTGCTCGGGCTGATGGCAGCGCCCTACATCGACAAGAACCCATCGATGCGCCCCGAGAACCGCAAGCTGGCCATCATGATGTTCACGACGTTCCTGATGTTCTGGGCGATCCTGGTGCTGGCCGGCTCCTTCTTCCGGGGCCCTGGCTTCAACTGGGTGTGGCCGTGGACCGAGACCTGCTCCAGCGTGACCCATCCGGACAAGACCTGCCTGTTCTTCGAGTTCTAGAGAGGAAACCGATGGCGACCACCCCAGGGGTCCGACCGGCCACGCCCCGGCCGCCGGCCAAGAAGCCGCAGGTGAGCCGGCGGTCGTTCCTGCGCACCGCGTGGCTGGCCTCCCTGGGAGCCGCGCTGGCAGGGTTCGGGGCCGGGACGGTGTACTTCCTGTGGCCGAACCTCAGCGAAGGCTTCGGCAGCAAGATCGAAGCCGGGACCAAGACGAAGATCGACGGTGACATCAGGGCCAACGACGGCTTCGCCTACGTCCCCGACGGCCGCTTCTACCTGGTCCCCTACAACGACAAGGTCGACACCGAGGGGATCTACGCCGGCGTCGCCGGAGGCGGCTACATGGCGCTGTACCAGCGCTGCGTCCACCTCGGCTGCCGGGTGCCCTGGTGCGCCACCTCCCAGTGGTGGGAGTGCCCCTGCCACGGCTCCAAATACAACCAGGCCGGGGAGTACAAGGAGGGGCCGGCCCCGCGGGGGCTGGACCGCTTCGCCATCACCGCGCGCGGGGACCAGATCGTGGTCGACACCGCCAAGGTGGTCACCGGCCCGCCCCGGGGCACCAACACCACGGGCCAGGAGCTCGAGGGCCCGCACTGCGTCGGCGGCGGCGAGGAGGCCTAGCCGATGAGCCGAACCCTCGTCCTGCTGCTGCTCGTCCCGACCACCATCCTGCTGTTCATCGCCCTGATCCTGGTCATCAGCTCGGCCAGGGAGAAGGCCCGCCAGGCCGGGCCGGCCGCTCCGCCGTCGCGCCGCCCCGGTCCCACCGACGAGGCCCTGGAGGGCAGGCTGCTGGAGAACTACCAGATCGCCGGGGTCGCCCTCACCGTGTTCCTGGCGGTGCTCCTGCCCTTCCTGTACCTGCGCGAGCCGGCCAGGCAGAAGGAGGCGGCCAACAAGGAGCTCAAGGAGTCGGTCCGGCTCGGCAGGGCGACCTTCGAGGAGTTCTGCGCCCGTTGCCACGGCACGCAGGCCCAGGGGGGCGTGGTCAAGCGCTATGTCATCCCGGGAGTCAAGAACGCCAAGCCGGCCGACGTGCAGGCCCCCAACCTGCACGAGATCTACTCCCGGCACCCCGACGAGGACGTCGCCACGGTGGCCTGGACTGCGATTCAGAAGGGCCGGCCGCCCACGCCGATGCCGACCTGGGGCGTGCGCTACGGCGGGCCCATGAACGACCAGCAGATCATCGACCTTGTCAACTACCTGTTGTCCATCCAGAGCGACAACAAGCAGCGGCCGGAGCTCGAGTTCAAGGCCCTGCCCCGGCGCGCTGAGTAGACAGCGAAGGAGGCGTCCGCGCCCGTGAAGGGTCTCCTCGTCGTTCTCACCGCCTTCGTGCTCCTGCCCGGGTCGGTGTACATGCTGCTGGCGTCCAACTTCGGCGCGCTCAAGGGCTACCTGATCGCCGCCACCGCCTTCTTCGGCTTCCTGGTGATGCTGTCGACGATCTGGACGTTCGGGCTGCCCGGCACCCCGGCGCTGACCGGTCCCAAGGGCGTGGAACCGACGTTCAAGTTCTTCACCATCGACGACCCGGAGGCCAGCACCTACGACAGCGTCCGGAACTTCCAGGGCGGCACCGGCAACGGCTGGCAGGCGGCCCCCGAGGGCGAGGTCGCGGCCGGCAGCGAGCAGGAGACCCTCAAGGCCGACCTCGAGACGGCCAGGCAGCGCGCGGTTGCCGACCTGATCGAGGAGACCAACAAGAAGATCAAGGACTCCAGCGAGGAGCTGGACGTCACCAACCTCGACCCGAAGGTCTTCTACACCATCCAGGACGGCGTCGAGGTGGCCGCGGTGGTGATCTCGCCAAAGGACCCACCGGCCGGATCGGGGCTCAAGCGGCCCGACTTCTCGCCCAAGACCACCTTCGCCTACCGCGATCCAGGCGCCCCGTACCTGCCGAGCATCCTGTTCCTGGTCGGCTCGCTGGTGCTGTTCGTGATCCACATGCTGCTGCTCGGATGGGTCGAGCGGCGCCGGCCGCTCGGGGTGGCGCTGCGGCCAACCGCCGAGGGCGAGCGCCAGCCGGCAGGTGCCGGCGCCCGCCGCTAGCACCCGTCGGCGCCCCTGACGGCTCCGCCCGGGCGCGGCCGCTGCGGTGAACACGGCCGCGGCGGGGTCGCCGGCCACCGTGAACCGGCGGCTGCTCACCGTGCTCTCGGCCAGTCATCGCCTGGCCTGGTCCACCTCGACCGCTATCCCCGCGCAGGTTCCGGGTCGACGACCCGGAACCGCAGATGGGCGGCGTGGGGCGACTGGGTCATCCCGGCCAGGATCTGGGCCGATGACTCAGCGTTCCCGCTTCAATCTGCGCCAGCCGCCGGCTCGGTTGTTGGCAATGATGTGCTTGAACATGGCGGTGAGGGCGGGCGCGTTGATGGTTTCGCCCTGGCGGACGGCCACGGTGCGGGCGGTCTTGTTTCCGTGGCCGGCGGTGATGATTCCTTCGGGATCGGGGACGATGCCGCCGTCGTAGAGGAAGACGTTGACGTGGTCCTTCGCCGCCAACAGGGCGCAGATGTTGCCCTGCAGCACGAAGTACGGACGGTTGGTGCGCTTGATGGTCTCGGTGACGTCTCGGTCGGCGGCGTGGACCAGATCGCGGACCTCGCGGCAGATGGCCTGCTGCCAATCGGGCAGGACACCGATGTAGGCGTCAACGCGTGGGTCGGCGGCGTATGTCATGGTGGATCATCATGCCATTCCGCCGTTGGCACGGGAGATGACCAGTCGCTGGATCTCGCTCGTACCCTCGAAGAGGCAGTAGATCTTGGCATCCCGGTGCCACTTCTCGACGGGGAAGTCGCGGATGAAGCCGTAGCCGCCGAGGACCTGGATGGCCTCGTCGGTGACCCGGACGGCGACCTCGCCGGCCTTGAGCTTCGACATCGACCCTTCGGCGTGGGCGAACCCCATGCCGTTGCGGGCCATCCAGGAGGCCCTCCAGACCAGCAGCCGGGCGGCGTCGATCTCGGTGGCCATGTCGGCCAGCTTGAACGCGATCGCCTGCTGGGCGGCGATCGGCTTGCCGAACTGGACCCGCTCGCGGGCGTAGTCGCGGGAGAACTCGAAAGCGGCCCGTGCGATGCCGAGGGCCTGGGCGCCGACGATCGGGCGGGTCGCCTCGAAGGTGGCCAGCGCACCCGAGGAGGTCCGCTTCCTGTCGTTGTTGCGGGCCGCCTCCAGCTTGGCCTCCAGCCGCTCCTCTCCTCCCAGCAGGCAGTCGGCGGGCACGCGGCAGTCCTCGAGCAGCACCTCGGCGGTGTGGGAGGCGCGGATGCCGAGCTTGCGCTCCTTCTTGCCCTGTCGCAGGCCGGGGGTGCCCGGCGGGATCACGAAGCTGGCCTGGCCGCGGTGGCCGAGGGTCGGGTCGATGGTGGCGACGACCACGTGGACGCCGGCGATGCCGCCGTTGGTGATGAAGACCTTCTGGCCGTTCAGCACCCAGTCGTCGCCGTCCCTGACGGCCCTGGTGCGCAGCGAGGACACGTCGGAGCCGGCGCCAGGCTCGGTG